>JAHHOC010000199.1 GCA_018677115.1 Arenicella sp.
CTGCATAAGTTTCAGGCCGAAGTGGGTGGCGCACTGGCCGGAGGTACTGCGGGCGTGCGCTTACTCGAACCCGCTTCGGCTCCCGCCAACACCACGCGGCTGCAAGCGCCAGAGGCATTCAAAAGTCGCAGCAACCAGTGGCGGCTGTTACCTCTGTACCGTATTTTCGGCAGCGATGAATTAAGTGTCCACGCTGCGGCCATAAGAGAGTTGGTAGAGCCCCCATTTATCCAACTGGCAGCAGATGATGCCGCAGCACTCGATGTGAGTGACGGCGACCGGATGCTGGTCTCGTTGCCGGACGGCGGGTCCAGTGTTGCGGTGCAGGTGAATTCACAGATCCCGGCCGGCTGTGCCGGATTTGCGGTCGGGCTCCCTGATGCGGACTGGTTACCACCTGATACCTATGCCGAACTGCACAAGGATCCTGACCAGCAGAAAGAGAAACAGGGAGGCGAGGATGTCTGAGGGTATGACTATTTTATTTGCCATCTCGGTGATGTTAGCGGCGGTAGGCGGGGCTGCGGTTCTAACCTGGTTTGAACGGCGCTTACTGGGCTTGTGGCAGGACCGCTATGGGCCCAACCGGCTGGGGCCTGCAGGCATACTGCAGGTAGTTGCAGACATGCTCAAACTACTCACCAAGCATGACTGGACCCCGCCCTTCGCAGACCGCTGGGTTTTTATTTTCGCGCCGACTGCAATCGTAGTCGCAATGTTACTGGGGTTTGCGGTGGTGCCATTTGGTCCCGGACTGCACATCATTGACGTGAATATCGGCCTGCTGTTCTTTATCGGCATGACCTCGCTGGCAGTTTACAGCGTATTGCTGGGCGGCCTCGCGTCAAACAACAAATATGCGCTTTTAGGCGGCCTGCGCTCAGCGGCGCAGATGGTCAGCTATGAAGTGTTCATGGGTTTGTCGCTGATGGGAGTTGTCATGCTGACCGGCAGTTTCAGCATGCAGGATATTGTGGAAGCACAGCGCGGCGGCTGGTTCTGTGTATCGCAATTTCTTGGCCTGTTTGTATTTGTTATTGCGGCAATTGCCGAAAGTCACCGTCTGCCATTTGATTTACCGGAAGCCGAACATGAGCTGACAGCGGGCTTTCACACAGAATACAGCGGCATGAAATTCGCCATGTTTATGCTTGGTGAATATCTCGGACTTATCCTGGTTTCCTGCATGATCACCACCCTGTTTTTTGGTGGCTGGCTTGCACCCTTCGGTATGACCTGGTTGCCACCGATCGTCTGGTTCTCGATCAAAACCTTTCTCATTATCTGTTTTTTCGTACTGTTGAGAGCTGCTATACCGAGACCGCGTTATGACCAGTTAATGTCGCTGGGCTGGAAAGTCATGTTGCCGCTGACCTTGTTGAACCTGGTCGTCACCGGCGCAGTTGCCTTGTGGATGCAGGGGGCCTGATATGCAGCTATTTGAATCATTGATCAGTCAGTTGCGCACCATGTGGCGCATCCTGCTGCACACCTTCAGCCGTGCTGAAACCGTGCAATATCCTGAGCAGAAACCGTATCTGGCTCCGCGTTACCGGGGTCGCATCGTGCTCACCCTTGATCCCGATGGTGATGAACGTTGTGTGGCCTGCAACCTGTGTGCAGCAGCCTGCCCGCCTGATTGCATCGCACTGCAGCAGGGAACGCGTGAGGATGGCCGCTGGTATCCCGAGTTTTTCCGCATCAATTTTTCCCGTTGCATTATGTGCGGCCTGTGTGAGGAAGCCTGCCCGACCAATGCCATTCAATTAATCCCGGATTTCGAAATGTGTGAATACGACCGGCAGAACATGGTCTATGAAAAAGAGCATCTGATGATCGATGGGCCCGGCAAATATCACGACTACAATTTTTACCGTGTTGCCGGCATGCAGATCGAAGGCAAGGACAAGGGCGAAGCGCAGAAAGAAAACCCGCCCATTGATGTAAGGAGTCTATTACCGTAATGGAACTGGTATTGTTTTATATCTCTTCGGCGGTAGCCCTGTTCGCAACCGTTTTCGCGCTCACCCGCAGTAATGCTGCACACGCGTTAATCTACCTGATTGTTTCGCTGCTGGCGGTTGCTGTGATCTTCTTTTTACTCGGCGCACCATTCGCCGCTGCATTGGAAATAGTCATCTATGCCGGAGCCATCATGGTGTTGTTTGTGTTCGTAATCATGATGTTGAATCTCGGCGAGGAGGGTGAAGAGCGGGAACGGCAGAGAATGCATCCGGCGGTGTGGATCGGCCCGGCTTTGCTGTCTGCCATCCTGCTTGTCGAGATGATCATTGTGCTTAGTAAGATGAGTGATCAACAAACCGGCGCACTGATCACCGCCAAACAGGTTGGTATAAGTTTATTCGGACCCTACGTACTGGCAGTGGAAATAGCCTCCATGCTGCTGCTGGCGGGATTAGTCGGCGCCTACCACGTGGGACGCCGTTTCCGGTTAAGCGAGCCGGACGATCAAAGTGCCGTTGTGTCCGGCGATGACAAACAAGGTGGTGACTGATGGAAGGAGTAGTAATACCTCTGAACCATGTGTTGATCGTTGCTGCATTGCTGTTCGTGACCGGTCTGGCAGGGCTAATGTTTCGTCGCAACGTGATCTTCATCCTGATGGCGCTTGAAGTCATGCTCAATTCTGCCGGGCTGGCATTTGTCGCAGCAGGCACGGCCTGGGCTGAAGCCGACGGGCAAGTGATATTCATGTTGATTCTTGCCGTGGCCGCTGCCGAAGTATCGGTCGGGTTGGGGCTGGTTCTGCAGATCCAACGCCGTTTTAAAACGCTGGACATGGATCAGGCGCGGAGGTTGCACGGCTGATGCTGCAAACTGTCTGGCTGATTCCGCTTTTACCTTTCCTCAGCGCAGTATTGTTGATGGTAACCGCCGGACGCATGCCGCGACCCCTGGTAGCAATGCTGGGGGCCGGATCTGTTGGTCTGTCCGCAGTCGTTGTGCTGCTGTTCGGTATGCAATTTATGCAGGCGCCGGAGCCCTACACATTGACACTCTGGAGCTGGATGCGGGTGGGCGACTTTGCACCACAATTTTCTTTTTATATTGACCAGCTCACATTGGTGATGATGGCGGTGATCACCGGGGTCGGATTCCTGATTCATCTTTACTCAACCGAATTCATGGAGGAAGACAGCGACTACAGCCGTTATTTCGCCTACATGAATATGTTTGTCGCTGCCATGCTGATTCTTGTCATGGCCGATAATCTTCTGCTGTTATTCCTGGGTTGGGAAGGTGTCGGCGTATGCAGTTACCTGCTGGTTGGTTTCTGGTACAAAGACCCCGCCAACGGGGCGGCTTCGCGCAAGGCGTTTGTAGTAACCCGCGTTGGCGATACCGCAATGGCCTTAGGCCTGCTGTTGTTGTTTACCGAACTGGGCACCCTGCAAATTCAACCAATGCTAGACGCCGCTAACAACACGTGGGTGAGTGGCGATACACTGCCGGCACTGGCTGCTTTACTGCTATTGGGCGGCGCAGTGGGCAAATCAGCTCAGCTGCCGCTGCATACATGGCTGCCTGATGCGATGGCAGGCCCGACACCGGTCAGCGCGCTAATCCATGCCGCGACCATGGTGACTGCCGGTGTGTATCTCATCGCACGCACCCATGGCTTATTCCTGTTAGCCCCCGACGTGCTTTTGCTGGTGGCTCTGATTGGCCTGGTAACACTTCTGCTGGCGGCTTTCACTGCCCTGAACCAGCACGATATAAAGCGAATTCTCGCCTACTCGACTATCAGTCAAATTGGTTACATGTTCCTGGCCCTAGGGGTCGGCGCCTGGAGCTCAGGCATATTTCACCTGATGACCCATGCATTTTTCAAAGCTCTGTTGTTTCTTGGCGCCGGTGCGGTCATTCATTGCCTGCATCATGAGCACAACATATTCAAAATGGGCGGGCTGCGATCCCGCTTGCCGGTGGCATTCTGGAGCTTCCTGATCGGCTCGGCCGCGCTCGCTGCGCTACCGTTTACTTCCGGTTTTTTCAGTAAAGACCCGATACTGATCTCGGCTTTTGAATATCACGGTTCGATCGCCGGCATTGGTCCGTGGTTGTGGGTCGGCGGCTTATTAGGCGCCCTGCTCACCGCAATCTACAGTTTTCGCCTGGTGTTCATTGTCTTCTTTGGTGAAGCCAACACTGAGCCGGATCGACAACCCGGTTGGCGCATGGCCGGGCCACTGACCTTGTTATGTGTGCTTTCGCTGTTTGGTGGCTGGTTCGCTTTACCACTGGCAAGTGTTTTCCCCGCTGAGTCCGCGCACCATCCAAGCATGTTAATTGAAGGTATATCAATCTCTATCCCGTTACTGGGTGTATTAGTTGCCTGGCTGGTTTATTACCAGCGCAAAGTTTCGGTGAGCCGTTTTACCGACTCACCAACCGGCAATTCACTGCGTCAATACTGGCACAGCGGTTGGGCCATGGACGACTTGTACGACAACCTGCTGGTTAAGCCTTTCGTCGGAGTCTCCACGTTGCTGCGCGGTGAACCGGTGGACAAGGTCTATAACGGCATAGTCGGAGTTTGCCAGCTGGTACATCGCGGCTTGAGCGAGTCGCAAACCGGCAAAATGCGTTGGTATGCCACCAGCATGGTGTTCGGCCTGATCGCCCTGATAACCTTTCTCGGGTGGGGAATCTGATGATATTACCCAACCTGATTCTGGTGTTACTGGTGGGCGGTGCGCTGGCATGGTGGTCAGAACGCTTCGACAGCAGTTGGCCCCGCCTGGTAGCGCTATTGGTAGTACTGGCAGATCTCAGCTATCTGCTCAGCAGCCTGACAACCGTGCCGCTGGAAAATTTTGCCCTGGTACCCGTCGCCGCTGATCCGGCAAGCTGGTTGATGAGCTACCAGCTGAACTGGATTCCGCGGTTTGGCATCCGTTTTGAATTGGCAATGGATGGCCTCAGCCTGGTACTGATTGTATTAACGCTGGTTCTCGGCGCAATCGCCATCGTGTCATCGTGGACCGAGGACAATCAGCGGCAGGGATTTTTTCAGGCCAACATCCTGTGGACATTGGCCGGAGTGGTTGGCGTGTTCCTGGCTATGGACCTGTTTTTGTTCTTCCTGTTCTGGGAAGTGATGCTGGTGCCAATGTATTTGTTGATCGCAATCTGGGGGCACGAAGGAAAAGCCCATGCGTCGATGAAATTTTTCATCTTCACGCAGTTCAGCGGACTACTGATGTTGGTGGCGATCGTAGTGCTGGCGATACTGCAGCAGCAGGCCAGTGGGATATGGAGTTTCAGTTATTTTGATTTGTTGAATACGTCGATGGATAGCACAGTTGCCGGCTGGCTCATGCTCGGCTTTTTCATCGCATTTGTGGTCAAGTTGCCCGGCTTTCCATTTCACACCTGGCTTCCTGATGCGCATACGCAGGCACCTACCGCCGGTAGTGTAATTCTGGCTGGCATTCTGCTCAAAACAGGTGCTTATGGCCTTATCCGCTTCACCGTTCCATTATTTCCCGAGGCGGCCCTGGAGTTTGCGCCGATTGCGATGATGTTAGGGGTGGCCGGTATTATCTACGGTGCGGTGCTGGCCTTCGGTCAGTCCGACTTCAAACGCCTGGTCGCCTACAGCAGCGTCAGCCACATGGGTTTCGTATTGTTGGGTGTGTTCGCCTGGAATGCCCTGGCCTTGCAGGGTGCGGTGATGCAGATGGTGGCACACGGTTTCAGTACCGCTGCCCTGTTTATGATTGCCGGCGCCCTGCAACAGCGTATGCACACGCGTGATATGAATCAGATGGGAGGTCTGTGGCAACAAATGCCGCGCATGGGTGCGGTCGCTTTGTTCTTTGTGTTGGCTTCGCTCGGCATGCCGGGATTGGGCAATTTTGTAGCCGAGTTCCTGGTGCTGCTCGGCCTGTTTCAGGTTAACCCCTGGATGACAGTGGTAGCAGCTCTCGGTTTGATTACTGCAGCCATTTATTCATTGATCATGATGCAACGGGCGTTTTACGGAAAGCCTGACGACAGCCGTCGCCTGACAGATTTCGGTAGTCTGGAAATGACTGCCATGGCAGTTATGATTATCGCTCTGGTGTGGCTGGGAATGTACCCGCAACCGGTACTGGACCTGGTTCAACCGGTTATTGATAGCCTTGCAGTAGAAGTGCCGCTTGTTGCAGAACGCGGTGTCAGTGTAGGAGCGGTGCAATGATGGCGGCGGCCAGTCAGGCATTGCTGGCTCCGCTGGTGTTATCGGTGGCCTCGTTAGCCCTGATGATGCAAATCGCATTTAGACGCCACTCCTACACCTCGTGGGTGATCACCTGCCTTACTCTGGTGCTATCTATGGTAGCGCTCGTACCAATGTCAAAGCTGGTACCACTGCAGGTAACTCCGTTGCTGATTTCCGACCAGTACAGTTTATTTTTCAGCTTGCTGATTCTGTTTGCCACCCTGATCACTGCATTGCTGGCGAAGGATTACCTGCAGCACCGCGCAGGAGAAAACGAGGAATTCTATCTGTTACTCCTGTTGTCGTCACTGGGTGGTTTGATCCTGGTATCCGCCACTCATCTGGCTTCATTCCTGCTCGGCTTGGAGCTGTTGGGGGTGGCTCTCTATGCATTAATCGCCTATCCCGAGCGCGGTCATCTGCCATTGGAAGCGGCGATCAAATACCTGATTCTTTCCGGTGCTGCGTCCGGAATCCTGTTGTTTGGCTTCGCCCTTATTTATGCGGCGCTGGGCACGCTTTCATTTGTTGGAATTGGACAGCAACTAACCCAGCTTGAATTAGCCGCGGATCGGCAACTGCTGGTGCTGATTGGCACATCGATGGTTTTTACCGGCATTGGATTCAAGTTATCTTTGGTACCCTTTCATATGTGGACACCGGATGTTTATCACGGTGCCCCATCCCCGGTGACTGGATTTCTGTCAACCGTTTCCAAAGGGGCAATATTTGCTGCGCTAATGCGGTTGTTTATTGATGCCCAGCTTTATCATTACCAGGGGCTGATGATAGCTTTATCGGTAATCGCGATTGCCTCCATGCTGGCCGGGAATTTATTAGCGCTGCAGCAATCAAATCTTAAACGCCTGCTGGCATACTCATCGATCGCTCATCTGGGTTACTTGATTATTGCGCTGGTAGTTTACGGCGCTTTGCGGCAGCCACAGATGGCAGTGGAGGCCGCTGGATTTTATATTACCGCGTATATAGTAACTTCATTAGCTGCGTTCGCCCTGCTAAGCATGTTGTCCAGTGACGTTCGCGATTCGGTACTGGGCAATGATGCTGAAGTGGACGACATAGATCATATTCGCGGCTTGTTCTGGCGGCAGCCAATATTAGCACTTATGTTAACAATCGCCATGCTGTCACTGGCGGGTATCCCGCTTACTATTGGGTTTATCGGCAAGTTCTATTTATTTGCGGTCGGAATAAAAGGCTCTCTCTGGTGGCTGCTGGCAGCGCTAGTTATCGGTAGCGGCATTGGAATTTATTACTATTTACGAGTTGTTTTCGCGATGTCCATGAAACCACAGGATAGTGATCAGGTACTTGTAGTTCCCGCAAAACTCACATTGGCGGCGAAACTTGTGATCTGTATACTCATATTTACTATGTTGTATCTCGGCGTACTGCCTCAACCGCTGATGGAATACCTGGGCACTGTGACTGTTTAGCCCGGTGCATATTTCCATCTAATAAAAGAATAACAGGAGCCAGCAATGCTACGTTCAGTTGAATTGAAAGATTATATGTTGCACAACCCGGTTAAGATGCACCCGGGCGATTCGGTGTTTGACGCAATTCACCAGATTCTCGTTATGAAAGTATCCGGGGTCTGTGTGGTGGGGGACAACGATCAGTTGCTCGGCGTACTCTCTGAACTGGATTGTATGCGTGCAATATTGAGTTCAGTCTACAATGATTCACCAGTTGGCAATGTTGAAGAGTTTATGACCAAGGAGGTGATCAGCGTCAAATTGCACGACAATATTGTTGATGTCGCGAACGACATGCTGAAACACAAACATCGTAGAAGGCCGGTAATACAGGACGACGGTAAATTGATTGGTCAGGTAACTTGCCGTCAATTATTGCGGGCAGTAAAGGAATTTACCGGGCCCGAAGATCCGACCGAGCACTAATAACTAACGGCTTAGCAGCTAGCAACGGCGAACCAACATCGCCGTGCCGCTACCGGTTGCGCCACAAATCACCACCATACCCAGTTCCTGGTCGCGGCGTTCCAACTCGTCCAGCAACATGCCTGTCAAATTCCCCCCGGTTGCACCCATCGGGTGTCCGAGCGCGATGGCTCCGCCATTGACGTTGACCTTGTCTGCCGTCAGTTTAAGATCCTCAATGAACTTCAGCGTGGGCCCGGCGAAAGACTCATTGAACTCCACCAGATCCAGGTCTGCGGCCTTGATGTTGTGACGATCCAGCAATTTTCTGGCGGCGCGGGCACCACCGGTTAATCCCTGTTCCACTGGCCCACAATAGCTGCAGTGGCCCAGCATTTGTGCCCGCGCGGTGATGCTGGAGTTGTTGCCGAATGATTGGTCGCCAATCAGCAGCAAAGAAGCAGCATCAGCCATTCTTGGAGCATTGCCGACCGTGTGCTGATGGTCTATGCACTTAAGTTGCGGGTGCAGGATTAGTAGACGCTCATCAAAAACATTTTCACCCAGCTCAGCAAAGGCCGGCGGCAGGCTTGCCAATTTGTCTAATGTCGTGTCTCCGCGAATAGTTTCATCTCTATTGAACGTGCCGCCGTCCGGTAGCCGCATCGGGATCAACGACCGGTCAAAGTGGCCCGCCTCACTGGCATATTGCGCGCGCTGCTGGCTTTGCAACGCGAAGTTGTCGAGGTCCTTGCGGCTATACCCCTGTTGCGTGGCGATCAGGTCCGCACAGATTCCGATTGGTATCCAGCGTGTGGCATTATGCGGCGAAAAATCCATCATCCACTGTGGCTGATCCGACTGCATGGGCACGCGCGACATTGATTCTACCCCTCCTGCCACTATCAGTTGATTGCTGCCCGCGGCTATGCGATCGAAAGCAACACAGGCGGCATCGAGCGATGAGCTACAAAAGCGGGCCACCGTCATACCCGGCACATGATCCGGCCAGCCAGCATTAATCACTGCGGCGCGGGCAATATTGCCGGCCTGTTCGCCGAACTGGCTGACACAACCCAGCACCACATCGTCTAAATCGGCGGGATCAAGACCAGTGCGTTGCTGCAGGGCAACAGAGAGTTGCTTTAGTAGTTCGAGCGGTGACAACCGGTGCAACGCACCGTGGTCCTTAGCAATCGCACGCGGAGTGCGCACTGCATCGTAGATGTAGACTGCCTGCACGTCAGGCCTTAACGCAGGCGGTCCGCTTAACGCCCAATTATAAAGCTGGCGCAGGTGGTGGCGCTGCCGCCCACATTAAAAGTCGCCATGTTCTCGGCGCCATCTATCTGCGTACCTTCAGCCTGCCCTGTAACCTGCTTGTAGCAATCAAGCATCATTCGCACACCAGTGGCACCGACAGGATGGCCACAACCAATCAAACCACCACTGGCATTGATTGGAAAATCGCCGTCTTTGGTGATTCGTCCCTCTTCCACAGCTTTCCAACTTTCACCCGGTGCGGTTACGCCCCAGTGATCGATAGCCATGTACTCGGTGATAGTAAAGCAGTCGTGGGTTTCCAGTCCATCAAGCCTGCTGATCGAATCAAAACCAGCCCGTTGCAAGGCATCCTCCACCATCTGTCGCGCATGCGGGTAAATCAACGGCTGATCCCTGCTGATACGCATTTTCTCTTCCCACAATAATGGTGCAGAACGGTGGCCCCAGCCCTTGATTCGCGGTATGTCGTTCAATGCTATGCCATTTGCGGCTGCATAGCCGCTGGCAACTTTTTCATTGGCAAGAAATACGCAGGCCGCGCCGTCAGTGATCTGGCCGCAATCCATTTTACGGATGCGTCCCTCAATAACCGGATTAGCCTCGTCGTCATCACTGAAGCTCTGCTCTGTGAAATGCCAGTTGCGCGATTGCGCCAGTGGATTGCTGGCAGCGTTGTCAAAATTGATGCGGGCGATGTGCTTAAGGCTGTCGAGCTTGACGCCATAGCGCCGGTCATATTCATCTAACAGCAGGTCGAACATGTGTGGCCAGGGGTATTCACAATTTTGCGCTTCCCTCCCGTACCAGGTTGCCGCTCCCAGGTAATCGGCACCCTGCTGGCTTGATACATTTTTCATCATCTCCAGCCCGACCACACACGCCAGGCCATAATGCCCCGCCTGAATGTCCGACATTGCCGCCAACGCGGCCATTGAACCGGATGCGCAGGCAGCCTCATGGCGGGAAGTGGGAATATTGGCCAACTCAGGGTAAACGTGCCCGAAATAACCACCCAGAAGTCCCTGACCTACGAATAACTCCGCAACAAAATTGCCGACATGGCCGACCTCAATTTGCCCGGGATCAATGCCCACAGAATCAACCGCATCGGTTACCACGGTTCGGAACATGGTGTACAAATCCAGTTCCTCACGCGCCCAGTTGCGTGAAAAATCAGTCTGGGACCCGCCCAATACATACACTTCGGCAGCCTGACTCATTGGTATTGCCTCATTTTCTTTTGCTGACCTCGTCTTGTAATTTAAATCTCAGCACCTTGCCCATGGCATTGCGGGGCAAAGCATCGAACAGTTCCAGTCGTTCCGGCAATTTATACCTGGCTACATCCTGATCTACCAGGTAGTCGACCAGCTGGCTCAATTCGGGTGGTGCCTGATCATCCAGCGTTACTACACAAGCACACATCTTTTCGCCCAGTCTATCATCTGCATAAGCGCAAACGGCGACTTCTTTGAGGCCGGGGAAACCCTCCAGCAAACTATCAACCTCTGAGGGCGAAATCTTGACGCCACCGCGGTTGATAATATCCTTGCAACGACCGGTAATCCGGTAATAGTGTGGCGGGTCCCCGCAAATCTCAACCATGTCACCAGTTCTAAAAAAACCATCTTCGGTGAACACCGTTGCATGTTTGTGATCACTACCTCCAGCTTCGAAGTAGCCATCGAATATGGTGGGCCCGGCAATCACCAGTTCGCCCGGCTGCTTCAGAGCATTAATCTCCTCACCAGTATCGAGGTCAATAACCTTGGTCTTGGCAAATTCATAAACTGCACCCTGCCATGGGATATCTGCACAACCCAGGCGGGGGAACATGCTGGCCCTCTGTTCAGGCAACGGTGATGTTTCGTCGGTAGAAAGCAGGCAGATACCCTCATTCGACCCGTAAAAATTAATTACCTCTACGCCGTATTGCCGGGAGAACACATCGATCATCCATGGTGCCAGAGGGGCAGAACCCGACCCCACCTTGCGCAAGGCGCTGAAATCAAACTGGTTCCACATCTCTGGTGATTTCGCTAATTGATTGAGCAGCGCGGGTGGAACGATAGTAAATGTAATTTTCTCCTGCTGCAGTTGTTGCAGGAACAGTTCGGGATTCAAGGGGTGGTGAAGGAACAAAGTGCTGGCATTAAGTGCAGCAGGAAACAGGAATCCACCGATTGCCGCCATATTGATTAACGGAAAAGGATTCAACAGCAGATCCCCCTGGCGAAAGTCGCAGGCATCCACTTCGGCACGCGTGGTCGCCAGCCACATATTGTGCGAACGGGGTACTCCCTTGGGTGTACCGGTAGTACCGGATGTCCAGCAAATTGTGAGGATGCTATTGGCATCATCGATCACATCACCATGAATAGAACGATGTTCGGCCAACGCTGCATGCGCCCGGTTGCTGGTATCAATAGTCAGGGATATTGCAGATGCTGGATTGTTGTTGCCAAAGGACAATACCTGTACATCCAGTTCTGAGGCAGCCGCTGCCAACGGAATGTCATGGAATCGGCTTGCGGTGACGAGATATCGGGCATTCAAGACCTTGCGGATGCCTTCCAGTTCATGGTTGCCGTACTGCACCGGCACCGGCGATAGAATGGCACCAATCTTACTGGCGGCATAATAGCAAATCACCAGTTCAGCTATATTAGGCAGCTGCACGATCAGCTTGTCATCGACCCCCATTCCGGCGGCAATAAATTGCTCAGCCAAATTGTCGGAGGCGTGATCAAGCTCAGCAAAGCTAATGCGTAATGCTTCACCATCGCTCAATTGCTCTCGGTTAGGCTGATCTGCCACCGCAAGACGTTGCGGACTCAGGCGCGCTGCCTTAGCCAGCAGGCTGTGCAGCGTTTCACTACCCCACCAGCCCCTGGTGGTGTATTCGTCAATGCGTTTTTGTGGTGATGTAATCATGAGTTTAATGTTTGCCGTGCGCTAAGATACTCAGCATATAACTGCTCAACCACATCGGCAATACTCTGTTGGCTGTGGATAACGCCCACTCCCTGGCCCGCTGCCCAGATATCTTTCCAGCGCTTGCGATCGCTCGCAGCCTTAGCAAAATCAATGACCGCAGCATCCGGCATATTGTCCGGATCATAACCAGCCTGCTGCAAACTATCTCGTAACCAGTTCGCTTTAACACCGGTGATTGCGTCAGAACAGACAATGTCTTCAGCCATCGAGTCTATTACCATGTTCTTGTAACCATCCGCCGCCATGCTCTCGATAGTGGATATAAAACGGGTGCCCATATACACATAGTCTGCACCCAGAGCCTGCGCTGCTAGCACTGCGCGTCCGGAACTGATTGCCCCGGCAAGAATAATCTCACCATCCCAAAAAGTTCGAACTTCCTCAACAAAAGCAAACGGAGAAATTTGCCCGGTATGTCCGCCCGCTCCGCTGCATACCAGGGCCAGGCCATCCACGCCGGTGGCAGCTGCCTTGCGGGCATACATCGGCGAATTTACATCTGCATAAATCCTGCCGCCGTAGTCGTGCACGCGTTCAACTGCCTCCGCTGGGCTACCCAATGCACAGATTACCAATGGTGCCTTATATTTAACTGCCAGTTGCAGATCCTGCTGCCAACGCGGATTGGAACGATGCATGATCAGGTTGATCGCCCAGGGCGCAGCAGCTGGCTGATTTTGTAGTGCGTCAGTTATCCGCTGCAGCCAGCTCTCCAAATCCTCAAGAGTACGAGCATTAGGCGCCGGGAAGGATCCCACTATGCCCGCCTCACAGGAAGCGATCACCATTTCCGGACCTGAAATCAGGAACATCGGTGCCTGAAAAACCGGCAACCGCAGGTTTAATGTTTCCGGCATAGGCTGGTTGTTATTATTGGCCAAACCTTATGCTAGCCAAACTCCACAGG
>JAHHOC010000205.1 GCA_018677115.1 Arenicella sp.
AAAATACGCTAAGCAATCAGGTGGGCGGGGCCAGTATGCTCACGTTTATCTGCGCATTGAGCCACAAATTCGGGGTGCCGGGTTTGAATTTGTTGATGAAATAAAAGGTGGTGCAGTTCCGCGTGAATTCATCCCTGCGGTTCAAAAAGGCGTTGAGGACGCGTTGGAAGGCGGTGTATTAGCTGGTTATCCAGTCATCGACGTCAAAGTAGCTTTGTACGATGGCAGTTTTCATGATGTGGATTCTTCGGAATTTGCATTTAAAACAGCCGCAAGCCAGGCCTTCAGGGAAGGCTGTCGCGAAGCGGGTGTAGATTTGTTAGAGCCCATTATGGCTGTGGAGATTGTATCTCCGGAGGAATATATGGGAAACGTCAGTGGTGACATAAGTTCACGGCGCGGCGTAATTTTAGGTATGGAGGACACGCCTTCGGGCAAGCTGATTCAGTCCGAGGTGCCACTTGCCGAGATGTTCGGTTACTCCACTTCGCTGAGGAGTGCCACGCAAGGCAGAGCGTCTTACACGATGCAATTTGAGAAGTACCAAAAGGCGCCGCAAAGCGTCGTTGATACGATAGTTAACAGATATTGAGCTGATATTTTAAAACCAAAAGATAGGTGAAAAACTATGTCTAAGGAAAAATTTGAACGTAATAAGCCGCACGTAAATGTGGGCACGATTGGTCACGTTGACCATGGTAAGACGACGCTGACGGCGGCGATCACCAAGGTGCTGTCAGAGAAATACGGTGGCGAAGCGGTGGAGTTCTCTAATATTGATAACGCACCGGAAGAGCGTGAGCGTGGTATCACGATTTCCACTGCGCACGTTGAATATGAGACTGAGAACCGTCACTACGCGCACGTAGACTGTCCGGGGCACGCGGATTATGTGAAGAACATGATCACTGGTGCGGCACAGATGGACGGTGCGATTCTGGTGTGCTCGGCGGCTGACGGCCCGATGCCGCAAACGCGTGAGCATATCCTGCTGGCCCGTCAGGTAGGCGTACCGTATATCGTGGTATTCCTGAACAAAGCCGATATGGTTGATGATGAGGAGCTGCTTGAGCTGGTTGAGATGGAAGTGCGGGAACTTCTGGACACCTATGAGTTTCCGGGAGATGACACACCGATTATCACCGGTTCAGCGCTGAAGGCGCTGGAAGGGGACCCGGCTTACATTGAGAAGATCATTGAGCTTGGCAAGGTTCTGGATGAATACATTCCTGAGCCGGAGCGCCTGATTGACGGTGCTTTCATTATGCCAGTGGAAGATGTGTTCTCGATCTCGGGTCGCGGCACAGTGGCGACCGGGCGTATTGAGCGCGGTATCGTTAAAGTGGGTGAAGAGATTGAGATTGTGGGTGTGAAAGACACCACCAAGACGACGGTGACCGGAGTTGAGATGTTCCGCAAGCTACTGGATGAGGGCCGGGCTGGCGATAACGTGGGTATCCTGTTACGGGGCACCAAGCGTGAGGACATTGAGCGGGGCCAGGTACTGGCTGCGCCGGGTTCAATTACGCCGCACACCAAGTTCGAGGCTGAGGTGTACATTCTGAGCAAGGAAGAGGGTGGTCGTCATACGCCGTTCTTCAAAGGCTATCGTCCGCAGTTTTATTTCCGCACCACGGATGTAACAGGTGCCTGTGAGCTGCCTGATGGTGTTGAGATGGTGATGCCGGGCGATAACATCAAGATGAATGTTGAGTTGATTGCGCCGATTGCGATGGAAGAAGGTTTACGTTTTGCGATTCGTGAAGGTGGCCGCACTGTCGGTGCCGGCGTGGTAAGCAAAATCAACGACTAGCATTAATTGTAAAAAAAGTTCTGCCAGTTCTGGCTTAATTGGTTGGGCTAATGTATATTAGCCCACCTTTTCCGCATATGCGCTCAGTAAATACCTGTAATTCATTGATTTTAAAGGTAGATTTTTATATAGGCCAGTAGCTCAATTGGCAGAGCGACGGTCTCCAAAACCGTAGGTTGGGGGTTCGATTCCCTCCTGGCCTGCCACTACCTGATAATCAAACATTTATTGAACAAAATGCGGAGCTGCTAAACCAGTCAGACTAGATGCAATTTAGCGGTTAAAACAGAAGAGATAGAGACCCGGATAGTGATAATCGAAAAGGTTAAATTAGGCGTTGCCGCATTAATCCTGGGTGCCGGAGTATACGGGTACTACCAGTTGCCAAGTATTTTGGGACCGGACGTTTCGATTCTGATGCGCGTCGGAGTGGTGCTAGTTGCCATTGTGGTGTCCCTGGCAGTTGCAGCCAGTTCGCAATACGGTGCTGCTTTGATCGAATTTTCCAAGGGTTCGCGCATCGAATTGCGCAAGATGGTATGGCCTTCTCGACCGGAAACTGCAC
>JAHHOC010000216.1 GCA_018677115.1 Arenicella sp.
GCCTTGGTCCTTGATGGTAAACAGGGCCGAGTCCTCTCGTTTTTCCGTCAATAGCCAGATGGTGCCATTGTTTGGCGAGTATTTGACCGCGTTGGACATCAGGTTATCAAACACGGTTCTAATTTGCTCGCGGTCGATAAAAGCGCGTTGGTTTGGCAAACTGGACTCGATTTTCAAGCCTTTACTCCTGATTGTCAGTGCATGCTTTTCCAATACTTCAACCACCAGCTCGGTCAGGTTCACTACTTCACGCTGCCGGATCTTTCCTATGGTGATGGCCGAGTTGTAATCCAGCAGGTTTTCAATTGATTGTTGAAGTTCTTTGCTGCTGTTACTCAAAATATCGATAATTTCGCGTTGCTCATCACTGACCTGCCCCACAACCTCGTCTTTGAGTAAGTGCGTGCCCTCCTTGATTGACGTCAGGGGTGTTTTAATTTCATGCGAAATATGACGCAAAAAATGCACTTGCAATTTTTCGGTCTGATTCATGTGCAGACGCAGATTCTCAAGCTGTTCACCAACCGCTACGATATCTTGCAAACCACCTGTCTCGATCGGTTGAACCAGTTTCCCAGCTGCTAAATCAGCTATCGAATCATTGATCTTTTCAATAGGTTTGGACAGATAGCGCTGTAACAGCCACAGCACCAAAGCCCCGAGAAGGAAAACTATAGCGATGGTTAGAAAAAAGGCGAATTGCAGATCCAGGATGGACTCGACCATCGGCAGTTGCGGCTGATAGTCGCTGTCGCGCACCCGCCATTTTCTTATCGTGCGCAACAACAATGGCGAATCCGAATTAAGGGTTGCGGATACAACTCCCGCCGCTGGGTTTTGCGATGAAGAATGTTGCATCTGCTGGATATGGGCCTGCACTGACTGGTATGTGCTCCAGCAAATAAACAAGGTGGGAATCCAGAAAACCGCATAGGTAAGCAGCAGCAATTTATTGATCGACATCGTTCTGGAGAACAGATTCATCGCTAGATACTAGCTCAGCCTTGAGTGGTTCTCAACAAGCCTTGAGCTGTCCTGCCGGAGTTGCATCGGTCTGCTTCTGTTGGCTGCACAGATATTCTTTGTTGCCTCGATTCAGTGTATCATTGCGCGCTGAAAGTTCGACTTGCCGTCCTAAACCAAAGCTGCGGAATCCCCACTGCTCCATTGCGCCTGAGAAAGTAACATTGCGGATCAATATGTATGTCCAGAGCGATCAATAAGGAAACAGAAAATCAGCGGGCGGCATTGGTTTTCAGCTGCGTTGACCAGGTCGGGATTATCGCCAGACTCACCAGCTTCTTCGCCGAACGCGATCTAAATATCTCGAGGTATGAGGAGTTTACTGATGATGGATATTTTTTTTCGCGTCTCGAGTGGTCATTGAATGAACTGTGGGAGGATGAGCAAGCGTTTAGCAACGAATTTCAGCAGTTGGCAGACTCATACAATGCCGACTTCGACATTCGTTTTTTTAACCGGCCCGCGTCGGTAGGTTTATTTGTTTCTACGCAGCCCCATGCGCTGATTGGGATATTAAACAAATATGAAGCGGATTATTTTCCGCACATGGAAGTCAGTTTTATTGTTGCCGATGACAAAGCTATGCATGCCATCGCAGACCGTCATGGCATTCCCTTTTTTTACGTCAGCACGGAAGTTGAGGCACTTGATTACGAGCATCAGCAACTGGAAATTGTGCATCGATACAATCCTGATATCCTGGGTTTGGCGAGATATGGCAAAGTGGTCAGCACAAATTTTTTGCAGCAGGTCAGCTGCCCTATAGTGAATATTCACGATTCATTTCCCGCCTCTTGCAACGGCGCGGAACCGTATCAAATGGCTTACGACAGTGGCATCAAGTTGATTGGCGCCACCGCTCGACTGGTGACGCCGGAACTCGATCATGGTCCCATCATCGAGCAGGAAGTGAAGCGAGTTCCCACTGCTGTTTCACTGCCTGAACTGATCAAACTTGGGTGCGACATAGAGCAGAAAGTATTCGCTCGGGCGATGCTTAAGATGCTCGATCAAAAGATCATCGTGCACGGGAACAGAACCATCGTGTTCCATTAAACAGGTGCTAAGCAAATGAATTTCGACGGCCACGGGGCATTGGCCTCGCAACACCTGAACCAATTGGTTGCTGATTCAGTAATCCAAGTCGAGCGACCATTGGATACCGATCAGGTTCAGCCTGCCAGTATTGACCTGCGCCTCGGCAGCACAGCTTACCGGGTTCGCTCCTCTTTCCTGCCCGGCAAAACGCGCACCGTAAAGCAGTGCCTGGATCATTTATCGATGCACCGGATTGATCTTTCCAATGGTGCAGTGCTGGAGAAATCATGCGTTTACATAGTGCCGTTGATGGAGTCACTGGATTTGCCTGAAAGTCTGTCCGCGGCCGGTAACCCCAAGAG
>JAHHOC010000228.1 GCA_018677115.1 Arenicella sp.
ATCCATGAGTCTCACCCCTTGCGGGGCTGCCTGCGGCAGTTCAATTTCATTCCCGATGAAATTGTCAGCTGAGCTACAGGCGCGTAACTCTTTCAACGTTGTTTATTTTTCAATATCTCACTACTTCATTGAGGTGGCGCATTATATGCCAAGGGCATCTCGTTTTCGATAGTCGATTTAGGGATTAGTTTAAAATAGCGAAGTTTCGCCGCTGCATCCAGTTGTCGGAAATATTAATCAAAATACGGTCCAGCTAACAGATAGCTTTGTATTAGGACATTTTCTGCTTGAGCAGTTGATTCACTATTTGTGGATTAGCTTTGCCTTTCGATTTTTGCATGACCTGGCCGACCAGGTACCCGATAACTTTGTCATTGCCATCTTTAAACTGCTGCACCTGGTCCGGGCAATTGGCAATTACAGCATCGACGATGGCTTCAATCTCGCCACTGTCAGTAATTTGCTTTAGACCTTTGGTTTCGATGATGTGATCGACATCTCCCTCACCATCCCACAAAGCAGCGAAAACCTGTTTTGCGGTCTTGCCAGAAAGCGTGCTATCACAGATTCGATCCAGCAGCTTGGCCAGGTCATGTGGGTCAATGGGCGAGTTTTCGATGTCCATGTCATGCTTGTTCAGGCTTGCAAAAAGCTCGCCAACCATCCAGTTGGCAACGGTTTTTGCATCAGCCTGAGTTTGCCCGGCGGTCTGTTCAAAATAGTCAGCATTCTCCCTGGTGCTGGTAATTAGCTCCGCGTCATCATGGCTCAGTTGAAACTCTGATTCGAAGCGGGCTTTCTTGGCGGCTGGCAGTTCAGGCAATGTGGCCCGAACAGCTTCGATAAATTCATTGTCAAGTACCATCGGTGGCAAGTCGGGGTCGGGGAAATAGCGGTAATCGTGTGCTTCCTCTTTCGAGCGCAGTGGCCGGGTCTGGTGCTTGTCAGAGTCATACAGACGTGTTTCCTGCACGATGATGCCGCCTTCCTCGAGAACGTCAATCTGTCTCTCTATCTCATATTCCATTGCCCGCTCAACAAAGCGGAACGAATTAATGTTTTTCAGTTCGGTACGGGTTCCATATTGTTCTTGCCCACGCGGCCGGATGGACACATTGGCGTCACAACGAAACGAGCCCTCCTGCATATTGCCATCACAGATTTCTATATAGCGCACCAGGCTGTGTAACTTGCGTAGATAAATCACCGCCTCGGCCGGGGAGCGCATATCCGGTTCTGATACGATTTCCAGTAGCGGTGTGCCGGCACGATTCAGATCAATGCCTGACTGGCCATGAAAATCTTCATGCAATGATTTGCCTGCATCTTCTTCGAGGTGAGCCCTTGTTACGCCTATGGTTTTGCTGCCACTGTGCGTTTCAATATCGATCGAGCCAGAGCCAACGATAGGCAATTCCATCTGTGAAATTTGATAGCCCTTTGGGAGATCGGGATAAAAATAGTTTTTTCTTGCGAATACATTGGTTTTGTTTATCTTCGCGCCTATCGCGAGGCCGAATTTTACCGCCATTCGGGCTGCCTCAATATTCATCACCGGCAAAACCCCTGGAAGGGCGATATCGACCGCGCTGGCCTGCGTATTGGGTTCAGCACCATAGGCAATTGAGCTACCGGAAAAAATCTTGCTCCTGGTTTGCAATTGAGTATGCACTTCCAGACCGATTACAACTTCCCAGCGGGGATCCCAGCTAAACATGGTCATTCATCTCCGCTAACCCAGGCCGCCGGAGCCGGCTTGAGGTGCCAGTCGGTTTCCTGCTGGAACTGGTGAGCAATATTCAGCAGCCTTGCCTCCTGCAGATGTGGGCACATCAGATGCAGTCCGGCCGGCAGGTTGTCACTGTTGAATCCCACCGGGATTGATGCCGCCGGCAAACCTGCCAGATTGGCAGGAATAGTGTAAATGTCGTTTAAGTACATGGCTACCGGATCATCGCTCTTACCACCCTCGGCAAACGCTGTGCTCGGCGTGGTCGGGCCCATGATTACATCGCACTCTTCGAATACCCGATTGAAATCGTTGGCAATAATGCGGCGCAGTTTTTGCGCTTGCGCATAGTAAGCATCGTAATAACCCGACGACAACGCGTAAGTACCGATCATGATGCGCCTTTTAACTTCGGCGCCGAATCCCTCAGCGCGTGTTCGCATATACATCTCTACCAGATCATCATGTTGCTCACTTCGGTGGCCATAGCGGACGCCATCAAAACGGGACAGATTTGAAGATGCCTCCGCCGGCGCAATCACATAGTAACTGGGCAGCGCCAATTCACTATTTGGCAATGAGACACGCTTGATGACAGCGCCCATTGCTTCATATTGTTTAACCGCTGCTTCCACCAGAGTGGCGATTTCAGGATCCAGGCCATCGCCGAAAAATTCATCAGGCAGGCCTATCTTGAGTCCCTGTAGAGGGGTATCCAGCTCGGCGCTAAAATCCTCCGCCGGCAACTCGAGTGAGGTGGAGTCGCGGTGATCAAAACCAGTCATACTATTTAGCATCAGCGCTGCATCCTCGGCGCTGTGGGCTATAGGACCGGCCTGGTCGAGTGATGATGCAAATGCCACCATGCCGTAGCGGGAGCATCGACCATAGGTGGGTTTGACGCCGGTAAGGTTGCAAAATGCTGCAGGTTGCCGGATTGAACCACCGGTGTCAGTGCCTGTCGCAGCGGGTGCGATCTGTGCTGCTACGGCGGCGGCGGACCCGCCTGAGGACCCGCCAGGCACCAGTTTTTTTGAGCTATCGCCCCACGGGTTTGCCACATTGCCGTAATAAGACGATTCGTTGGACGAGCCCATCGCGAATTCATCCATGTTGGTTTTCCCCAAAGTAACCAGGCCGTGCTGATTCATGTTGGCGATCACGGTTGCCGTATAGGGTGCTACGAAACTGTCGAGCATCTTCGAGCCGCAAGTTGTTTTCATCCCCTCGATACAGAATATGTCCTTATGCGCCACCGGCACCCCCAGCAGAATCCCGTTATCCCCGGCAGCCCGTTGCGCATCAGCCGCGCGTGCCTGTTGCAGTGCCATGGCTTCATCCACGGTAATGAATGCATTGAGGTCGGATTGCGAAATTCTGTGCAGGTAATCCTGCGTCAACTCGAGGCTGGATATTTCACCAGAGCCGAGTAACGACGAAAGTTGAGTGAGGGTTTTGAGTGTCAAGAGGTGTTACTGTTGCGGAACAGTTGTAGTTTATCGAGAGTGTGCTAATGGTTGCTGCAGCAGCGACTGCTTCATTCAATCAATTACTTTGGGCACCAGGTACAATCCGTTTTCTGAATTCGGGGCGAGTGCTTGAAACTTGCTGCGTTGATCGTTTTCGGTCACTTCGTCGGTGCGAAATCTGAGTACTGCGTCCAGCGGGTGGGTCATGGGTTTTATGCCACTGGTATCGTGATTTTCCATCTGTGCCACCAGGTCTAGAATGTTGGAAAGATCGGAGCGGTACTTTTCCATTTCTGCATCGGTGATATGCAAGCGTGCCAGACTCGCAATTTCACGCACAGTAGTCTCGTCTAAAGCCATATTATTTCAGTCATTGTTAAGTGAATTTCTGGACTCGAAAGACAAGCACAATCAGTTCCTTGCGTTACTATTTTTGCCTGTGGACAGGGTCTGGCGTCGAAATAGTTGAATAAACCACGAAATTACCACAGTTAGCTGTTTAGTAGAATAGCGCAAACTTAGTTTCCGAGGTACAATTATCGAATAAATCGAGTGGCTTAGCACTCTTTCCTCACGCAAAAAAACAACTTCTTTATTCCATTATGTTACGCAGTATTTTAGGCCTTTTTTCTAATGATTTGGCCATCGATCTGGGCACCGCCAATACGC
>JAHHOC010000243.1 GCA_018677115.1 Arenicella sp.
CTTCGGCATACTCAACTCCCTGAAAGTACAAAAACAGAACCCCAAGCGCAACCGTAATAGCCAGCCAGATAATGGTTTGCATGCGATTTTCTGCGCGCAACGCATGGTGGGCGATAGTCAGGGTTACGCTGGAAGACAATAACAGGGCGGTGTTATAGAGCGGCAGATGCAAGGGGTCAATCAAGCCGTATTTTGTGGCTTCTGCCACTTCGTTTGCGGTTGGTGCACCGCTGGCGATTATTTCCGCGCCCATGGGGCCAGAAGATGGCCACACGGCTTCAAACCCGGGCCATAACAGTTCGGTTTCCGCCAACCACGGAACCGCAAGCGTGCGCAGATAATAGAGCGCACCGAAAAAAGCGGCGAAAAACATCACCTCGGAAAATATAAACCAAGCCATGCCCATGCGGAATGACCGGTCTACTTCCATATTGTAATCCGGGCTTTCGGCAATCACCCGGCGGAACCAGATAAATAATAGTGTTGCCAGCAAAAGGCCACCGACCGTCATCATTTTCGGACCAAAGGCATAGCCATTCAAAAAACTGGCTCCACCCATAGCGATGCAAAACAGGGCTATCGAACTGATAAACGGATAAGCGCTTGAATCCGGAACGTAGTAGTGGTCTTTATAGTATTCGGGGGAATGTGAAGCCATGTTAGCTTTCCTCAAATTGTAATTTGTTATTTCCCGGCATATTTTTCGTTATCAAAGAAGGTATATGACAAGGTTAATTCGTGCACATCTTCAGGCAGCGCCGAGTCTAGCATGAAGCGAACCAACATCTCCCTTTCCTCACCCGGTTGCAGAACCTGCTGAGTGAAGCAAAAGCATTCAGTTTTCTTAAAATGGAATCCTGCCCTGGGCGGTGTCACGTTAAAGGTTGATAACCCGGTGATTGGTCTATTGGAATAATTCTTAACGTAAAAATAGGCATCCTGCACCTCGCCCACTTTAACATCGAGACCCTTAGTCAGCGGCCTGAATTCCCACGGCAATGAGGTATGACTGTGTGAGGTAAAAGTCACGGCCACATCACGGTTCAATGCAATCGCCTGCTGCGCCTCAACCTCTGCAATGACATCGGTCTTGCCGCCAAATCCCGTCACCCGGCAAAACGCCTCATACAATGGCACCAATGCGTAGCCAAAACCGAACATGACTACCGCAATAACAGTCAATTGTATAACCAGTTTGTCCGGCCTTAATCCAATTCCTGATGTCTGTGTAGTTGACATAACTATCGCTTGATGAAAAAGGTTGCAATAAACAAGGCGATGGGGATCAACGCGATAGCCAGGGCAATGCGTGCGTTATTGGTCTTGCGCCGATCTCTTTGCTCGTCCATCGCTGATTGACTATCTGACTACAGGTGGCTGATCAAAGGTGTGGAACGGCGCCGGTGAAGGTACCGTCCACTCCAGACCCTCGGGATTGTCCCATACCTCAGTGGTGGCTTTCTTGCCGCCACGAACGGTTGACACCACGATGTAGACGAACAACAACTGTGACAGCCCCAGACCAAATGCACCGAAAGACGACCACTGATTAAACTCAGTGAACTGCAGTGGATAGTCGGCGTAGCGGCGCGGCATGCCGGCAAGGCCCAGGAAGTGTTGTGGAAAAAACGTGATATTGAAGAAAATAGTCGTCAACCAGAAGTGAATTTTTCCCAGCGTCTCGTTGTACATGTGACCGGTCCACTTGGGCAGCCAGAAGAAGGCTCCGCCCATCATGGCCATCACCGCACCAGCGAACAGCACATAGTGAAAATGCGCCACTACGAAATAAGTATCATGATACTGGAAATCGGCGGGCGTTATCGCCAGCATTAACCCGGACAGGCCACCCATGGTAAACAGGAACACGACCCCGATGGCGTAAAGCATAGGCGTCTCGAAGGTCATCGAACCACGCCACATGGTAGTCACCCAGTTGAATAGCTTGACCCCGGTCGGCACCGATATGAGCATGGTGGCGTACATGAAGAATAACTCGCCCTGTAGCGGCATACCAACCGTGAACATATGGTGCGCCCACACTATGAACGACAGGAATGCGATGGCCGCGGTAGCAAATACCATCGAGCTGTAACCGAACAGCGGCTTGCGGGAAAAAGTGGGGATAATCTGCGAGATAATTCCAAACGCAGGCAAAATCATTATGTAGACCTCTGGATGCCCGAAGAACCAGAAAATGTGCTGATACAGCACAGGGTCACCACCGCCTGCAGGATTAAAGAAGGCTGTGCCAAAGTGCCGGTCAGTCAGCAACATGGTTACCGCGCCAGCAAATACCGGCATGACTGCAATCAGCAAAAAGGCAGTAATTAACCAGGTCCATACAAACATCGGCATCTTCATCAAAGTCATGCCCGGAGCCCGCATGTTCAAGGTAGTCACGATTATGTTAATCGCTCCCATAATCGAGGAAATACCCATCATATGAATGGCCACAATTGCCATGTCGACACTCATGCCCCCCTGTATGGTTAACGGGGCATACAATGTCCAGCCGGCAGCAGGTGCACCGCCCGGTACAAAAAAACTGATTATCAAGATTGTGAACGCAAACGGCAGAATCCAGAAACTCCAGTTGTTCATCCGTGGCAACGCCATATCAGGCGCCCCCACCATCAGCGGAACCATCCAGTTGGCAAATCCGACAAAACCGGGCATGACGGCACCGAACACCATTATCAGCGCATGCATGGTTGTCATTTGATTGAAAAAATGCGGATCAACAAATTGCAGACCGGGTT
Source organism: Arenicella sp. (assembly GCA_018677115.1). Lineage (GTDB taxonomy): Bacteria > Pseudomonadota > Gammaproteobacteria > Arenicellales > Arenicellaceae > Arenicella. The sequence goes on from JAHHOC010000243.1 coordinate 2,763, forward strand.
GCCACAGTTCGGCGCGGATAACCAGCGCCATGGCTCCGCCAACGAATAGCATGGTCAAGGAAAATATCAGGTACAGTGTACCGATATCCTTATGATTGGTGGACATGCACCAGCGGCGGAAAAAACCACTGGGCTTATGATCGTGATCGTGATGGTCGTGACCGTGGGCAACTGCTGTTTCAGACATATCTAATCTCCCGCTACTATTTTATCGTTTGGCTTTGATGTCGGCAGGCAATACTACATCGCCGACATTGTTGCCAAAGGCATTGCGCTGGTAGGTTATTACCGACGCTATCTCTTCATCGTTTAACTGATTGGCAAAAGCCGCCATCGCCGTGCCGGGTTTGCCAAACATTATTAAATCAATCTGCGATTCCCTATCGCCGGTGGCAACTGCACTACCTGCAATAGCCGGGAAGACTCCCGGGATGCCGACACCATCAGCACCATGACAGGCCGCACAGCGGCTCTGGTAGACCTCGTCGCCCAAGGCCATCAGTTCGTCCTGGGTCCAGGTTTTTGCCGAAGCTTCCTCAGCGGCGCTGGCAGCGGGTGCGATAGCTTCGACCACTGCTGCAGCAGCAGAGCTTGTTGCTGCGTCCGCTTCATCTTGATCAGCTATTGCACCGGCATCAAAACTCTCACCTCCGGACGCAAGCCAGTTATCAAACTGTTCACCGGTAACTACTTGCACCACGATTGGCATGAATGCGTGATCCTTGCCACATAATTCCGCACATTGCCCGCGGTAAAACCCTTCTTTGCCTTCGTCAACGTTAAACCAGAGCTCATTGATGTATCCCGGAATAGCGTCTTTCTTGGTACCGAACGCCGGCACCCACCATGCATGAATTACATCATTGGCGGTAATCAGCGCGCGAATTTTCCTGCCCGAAGGGACCACCAGATGATTGTCCACTTCCAGCAGGTAATTTTCACCTTGTTTCTCGGCAGTGGCCTTATCAAATTGATCGATTTGCTCGCGCGGCGTCGCCAGGGTGCTGTAAAAACTAATGTCGTTGTCGAGGTATTCGTAGCCCCATTTCCATTGGTAGCCGGTTATCTTTACGGTGTGCTCCGACTTGGTGGTATCTTCCATACTGATCAACACCTTTGTAGCAGGCCAAGCCATGATGATCAGAATAATTGTAGGGATGATAGTCCATACAACTTCCACTTTGGTACTGTGACTGAACTGCGAGGCTTCATGATTTTTGCTTTTTCGGTGAGCAAAAATCGAGTAGAACATGACACTGAATACAAGCACGAAAATGGCGACGCAAATCCAGAAGATCAGCATATGCAGACCGTAAATGTCGCGCGCAACCTGGGTGACAGGTTGCTGGAAGTTAAGTTGGTATTCGGCGTTTGCGGCGCCGGCATAGACTAGCGCGGCGATAGCGCCTCCAATCGCAGTCAATTTTGATGCCAGCTGGTTTTTCGCAAGCTTCGTGGGTCGAGAAAACACCATAATTAGACGCACTCCAATTTAAGTTATATTTTTAACCGGCCCGTTAAAAAAAACTGCCAGTCACAAGATTGTATCACTGCGTCGGGTGACAATTTTCACACCGTCTGACGCACTTAATATGATTAACTCTGTGCCCACTTTATAGGCGCTCAGAAGGTATCATAGCCACTCTGTTGCATCAACAAAATAGGCAAGGAATCTTAACAATTATTATAAATGAATTGCCATCTTTGAACATGCTTGAGAGGATTGCCGGACTAGGGTCTTTCGCATTGATAATAAGCTTGAATGCCGTTAACATTGTGATAGTCGTTTAAAAGGAGCATTTGGGAACAAATGCCGCAGGCGACAAGGAGAAAATGAAATGGAGATATCACCCGGTAAGCTGATTAGAATTTTTCCCCGCGACAACCCGCGGAGCCTTTTGTATGCCGCTCTAAACTGGTTAGTACCGGCGCTGTGTCTCAGTTGTCAAAGACAAATTGAAGCGGATGGCAGCCCATTCTGCGAACAGTGCTACACGCAATTACCATTTCAGCAGGATTGTTGTCGCCGCTGCGGCCAGCTATTGGTCGCAGATATGGATCATTGCGGCAGGTGTCTGCAACACCCACCTGCTTTCGACCTGTGTTTTTGTCCGTTTCGCTACCAAGATCCCATTGCCGATCACCTGCGGAAGTTCAAATACCAGGGAAAGCCTGAACAGGCGCGTCCGCTCGCGCAATTGCTGGCTACAGAGATATTGGCAACTCAACTCACCATTCCCGAACTATTAATTCCGGTGCCGCTGCACCCCGCCAAACTCCGCCAGCGGGGATTCAACCAGTCCTGGCAGCTGACCCGGCACCTGAGTCGACGGCTGGGCATACCCTGCTGTAACAGCCTAATAGTGAAAACCAGGGTCACCCCGCCGCAGGCCCAGCAGAAATGGCAACAACGCCTGACCAATGTAAGGGGCAGTTTCAAATTGTCACGGCGACCCAACGTGCGGCATATCGCCATTGTTGATGATGTGGTCACGACCGGATCAACAGCGGCAGAAATTAGTAAAATATTGAAAAAATACGGTGTAGACTATGTTCAGGTGTGGGCTGTTGCCCATACAGTATAGCCTTAAGAACATACACCCCTAACGGTCACCTGAAGGAAACTGATTACATGAGCACCGACCTGATAGCCATCGCCAATGCAGAACTTGCCAATAAGCTGAAACGGCAAACGCAGAAACCTGAAGCTGCTGCGCAGGAGTCTGCTGCGACAGAAAGCTCAGAAGAGACTAAAACCTTTAAACAGGATATATGGCAGGCAGTTTACGCGCTGAATTTGATGCGCTATGTGTTGAGCCTGTCGCTGTTGATATTGATTACCCTGCCCTATATCAATCCTAAATGGCAACCTTTAGGCGTACTCACTCATTCAAGGCTATTTCTGGCTGCAAATTGCGTGCTGCTGCTTTCAGCGGTGATGTTTACTTATTTAAGCTGGCGCAAAAAACTGAGTTTCAACTGGGTGATTCTCGCGCAATTCAGTCTTGATGTGGTGCTGGCAACTATTTTAACGCACGCCGGCGGCAGCATCGAATCGAGTTTTGCCTTTATCTTTTTTGTGGTAGTCGCAACCGGTAGCGTGGTACTGCCAAGGATTCAGGCCGTTGGCCTGGCATCAGCTGCTATTATTTTTATGTTTTACGAGCATTTTTACAGCGTTTGGGAATCGATACACGGCATAGAACCAAACTATGGGTTGATGGCCTGGTATGGCACCATATTAATAATCTCTTCGCTGCTTATTTCGTATCTGGCCGAACGGATCCGGTTGGCTGAACTGAGGCGATTTATCCCCGGCGACCAGTCCATTGAAGAGTTCCTGGTTCAGGAAGAAAAGAGCGCGTTGCGTGAAGCGCTGGAAAAAACCAATGGCAATAAAACCGAAGCAGCCAAGTTATTGGGCATGTCGTTTCGGTCGTTTCGCTACAAAGTGACAAAATATGACATTTAAAACTGCAACTTTTTGGCAGTTTCAGTCAACTGGATGACAGATAATGTCCGTGCCGATTTAGTATTAAAAATCAATATGTTATCGCATCAATAATTTCTCCGGCAAAAAGTTCTCGACGGCATAACGAGACAACTGTCATAGTTGTGTCACCCTAAACCGGAGTTCCGGACCGCGACACTGTAGCCAGCCGTCCCAAAAAAGCACGGACCGCACCCTGCAAAGACCCGCAACGGACAGAATTATTGATTTATGCCTCACGAATTGGATGTATCGAGCCGAGAATACCCCTGCGACTCTGAACCACAAAAACATCAACAACACGGATTTACGTTAATCGAATTGATGCTGGTCATAGCCATCATTGCCATCATAGCTGCGGTGGCTTTACCAGCGTACCAGGCTTACCAGACACGTGCGCGCCTCAGTGAAGTGATGATGCAATTGACATCGGCGAAGAACCTGGTGATTGAAAGTTATGATCCGTCGGATATCTCATATATGAACAACAGCGCTGACTCCCATAATACCTCTTCGGGCGCTGCCGCAACCAAGTACACATCCAGTTATTTGATTAACCGGAATTCAGGTGAAATAACTATCACCACCAACGCCAACATGGCGCTGGATCCCGATGCACGCAATAAAACCATAGTACTAACTCCCCAGGTGCGAACCGGCTCAGGTTATGTGCTGTTAACTGCCTTACCCATCGGCACAATCGATTGGGCCTGCTCTTCGGTTTCCGACAATGTGGCAAGCGGTCGCGGAATGGCGGTGATTAATCCCGGCACCATGCCCACACGTTTTGTACCAGGTGAATGTCGATAGTGGCCGATTTCTGCTCACTCGTTTGCGATTCATCATAATCTGACAATTTCTGACAGCATATAAACCATTCATGACACGAATTGTTAGGAAAATTAATGCATTTATTTCAACCACTTATACTCTTTAAGCAGTATGAC
>JAHHOC010000246.1 GCA_018677115.1 Arenicella sp.
CGTCAAAGGTGCCATTACCACCGGTGCCTATATTCACGAAGCTGCTCAGCGGTGCGCTGATCTGAACCCACTGGTCATTGAAATCGCCGCTGTTAAAGTTAGTTACAAGTTGTATCGAATCCTCGGCACCATTGGTCCAGCCATCACCGTTGGTGTCTTCGCGAAGGGTTATCTCCAGGTTGTATTCGTCAACTGTGGCGTCGCTCTGGTTATAGACCCAGACGTTAAACCAGGGATCGGCGGGCGTCGCAACCTGTGCTGCGTTGTCGAAATTCCTGAAAGCGCCGCCGTAGAAGCCGCTGGCAGTACCTTCACCGCCCCAGCCAGTACTGAAATAGAAGCTGCCTTCCTGTGGCCGGTCAGAAGCCGCCCCACCACCGCCGCCGGCGTTATTGCCGCCAAAGAAAATCCAATCTGAGGCATCGCCATCCTCGAAATCTTCAATGGTGACGTGGGAGCTGGCGTTAGCCGGCAAAGATACAATGGTTAGACTGAGCAGAGCAGTCAAAAAGATGCCGGCAATTAAGCGGGCGCGGCTGAAATAGTTCATCCAGTATCTCCTTAGATAGAGTGTGCTAATTATTGTCACCACTGGTCAGCATCGAGGGTGAATGACGCGAGGCAGCGGATTTATTAGTTTTGCAGGGCTTAGTATACGCGCAGTGTAAAATAATTTAACTGCCGCAGGGCGATCGACCAAAATCATGCATTTACGTCAATTTGAACGTTCAAGTTCCGTCAAATACGTAAGTTGATCGGGTTTTAGTTCATAATATCGATTTTGTTAACCGGCCCGAGGCAAGTCACAGGAATTAGAACTAACGCTATGCGGCACTTAGTTAAACTACAAAATAATAACCCTACTAATGTGAATAGAAGGTATCAATTACTCCTTCCCCAGCATGCTTAAAACTCAGTCGAGTTATCCGATAAGTCATTATTGGTCCCTGCAGTTCCTGTTCTGGAGCGGGGTGTCAGTACTGACCTTTTTCACGCTAACCCTATGGTATGGGCAGGTTGGCTGGCTGCATGCCGGCCATACCTTATTGCAGGCAGTTATGGGGTTGCTGTTGTCTATACCCCTGCACTGGATGTTTAACCGTATCTGGGAAGTCGGCATTGTACAGCGCGTCCTGGTGAGCCTGTTGGCCGTCGGCATCGTGGCAACTTTATGGACCGTGCTGCGCGTCGTCAGTTTTATCTGGATAACTGATGAACAGGATGTATGGGCCGATTTCGGGGGTTGGTATTTCGGTGCGTACTTTATATTCCTGTGCTGGAGCGGGCTGTATCACGGCAGCCGCTATTTTCAACTGCTGCAGTCCGAATACCGCAAAATGCATGAGGCACAGAAAACCGTCAGTGCCGAGCAATTGATGCGCCTGCGCGCCGAAGCGGAAGCAAAGGAAGCGCAATTAAAAATGTTGCGCTACCAGTTAAACCCGCATTTCCTGTTCAACACTCTGAATGCCATAAACTCTCTGGTACAGGCGCAGGAATCCGACCGGGCGCAGCGGATTATTGTGCAACTCAGCCGTTTTTTGCGTTATTCGCTGGACAACAACCCGGAGATGAAGATTTCGCTGGCGCACGAAATCAACGCATTGCTGCTTTATCTCGAAATTGAAAAAACCCGCTTTGCTGATCGGTTGACACTCGATTTTGACATCGATGAAGAGACTAACGCGGCGTTGGTTCCCAGTCTTTTATTACAGCCCCTTGTTGAAAACTCGATGAAATATGCCATAGCAAAAAGTGAACAGGGCGGCACAATATCAGTGCGCAGCCGAATCGACGATCATCGATTGATTCTTGAAGTGAGTGACAGTGGCACCGGCAAGAAGCTGAACAGCAGCAAATTTATGAGCGCAGACGGCCGCGGTATAGGGCTGCAAAATACACTCGATAGATTGCAGGCATTCTACGGCTCTGCCTACAAATTCGACCTCACCTCAAGTTCATCGGGGGGCTTGAAAACCATTATTACCATCCCTTATGAAGTGGAAGCAGGAGAACGCAGTGGCGATCTGGCAGGTGCTGAAACAGAATGAGTAAGTTGCGCACCATTATTGTTGATGATGAGCCGCTTGCGCTCAATTTACTGCGCGCGCATCTCAACAAACTCGATACGATTGAAGTGTTGGCCGAGTGTAAAAACGGGTTGCAGGCAATAAAGCGGACAATGGATCTGCAACCGGACCTGTTATTCCTGGATATCCAGATGCCGGGACTCAATGGATTCGAGGTGATAAAGAGACTGCAGTCAGACGTACTGCCAATGGTGGTGTTTATCACCGCGTATGACGAGTATGCGCTTAAGGCGTTTGACGTGAATGCGGTCGATTATCTGCTCAAGCCGATTGAAGCGAGCAGCATTGAGCGCGCAGTAAATCGTTGTATGTCACGGAAATTGTCCAACGACCGTGCCGCGTCTGCAAAACCGGGAATAATCAATGCCATTGATAATATTGCCCGGCAGTCAGACGTTAACCCTGCGTCCGGCGAGGCTGCAGTTAACGACCAGGGTTCTGCGTTAACTGAGGATAAAATTGTGATCAAGGATCGAAGATCGATCACCCTGCTCGATCAGGCGGATATCGACTGGATAGATGCTGCCGGAGACTACATGTGCATACACGCTAATGGCGACACACACATCATGCGCAGCACCATGAAAAATTTACAGGCCAAGCTGTCAGCTGAAGTTTTTCAGCGGGTTCACCGCTCCACCATCGTCAATCTTTCGCGGATCCAGAAAATCATTCCGCATACCAAAGGCGAATACTTCCTGCAACTTGGTGCTGATGAGCGTATCAAGGTGAGCCGTAATTACCGCTCGGTGGTCAAAGATTTAATTACCGAGATTGACGGTTAATAGTCAGTGCGCGGGTTTTCACCCTAAAATCCTGAATTCGCCGACCTGGTCACCAATTAGCGCTTCAACAGGTCTGGCTTCCTCGACAAATTTCAGGTCTTCATCGTAAAGGCTCAACTGGTGTGGCGTCAGGGTCAGGCTGACTGTTTTGCTTTCGCCGGCTTTCAATGACACGCGGGCAAACGCTTTCAGTGATTTTAACGGCCGCGTAACCGAAGCAAAGATATCCCTGAGGAAGAGTTGTACTACTTCACTGCCGTCCACCTTACCGGCATTACTCACGGTAATCGTAACCTCAACCTCCTCGCCGGATTTGACCTCGGCAGGAACCTTTAACTTGCTGTAGGTAAAATCGGTGTAACTGAGTCCATAACCGAAACTGTATAAAGGATCATAACGGGTATTGATTTCATCACTTTCATAGTTGCGGGCGTTATACACCACCGGCACATGCGATGCGTCGCGCGGAAAGCTGATCGGCAGACGCCCGCAAGGATTATGCTCACCGAACAGAATGTCAGCTACAGGTTGCGCGCCCTCAGTCCCGGGCAGGTAAGCCCATAACATCGCCGCAACCTGGTCATCGAGCCAGGAGACATTCAGCGGTCGGCCGATAACGGACACCACAACCACCGGGATACCGGTCGCTATCGCGGCTCTCAACAAAGCTTCTTCAGGCTCTTCGAAACCCAATTCCATGGAATCGCCATACCACTCGGCATGCGGCTCCTCGCTCACGACGCTGATACAGACGTCAAAGTCTTTCTTCGCGAGGTCCTGTTCCCGTAGTTCGTCAATGTCACTGACGTAAGTCACGGTGGCCGAGGGAACCTTTTCCCTTATCGCATCCAGTATTGTTTTACACTCCAGGTCGTCTTCTTCGGCCCCGGCCCATCCCAGGGTCCAACCGCCGCAGAGGTGGCGCTTGCTGTCGGCTGAACTGCCGGTGATCAGGATCGATTTAGTATCCCGGTCGAGTGGCAGAATCTGGTTTTCGTTCTTCAACAAAGTGATTGATTCCAACGCCAGTTGCTCTGCCAGCGCCCTGCTCTGCCTGCTGCCGACCAGATCTCCGGCATGTTGGATGTCCAGCGGCTGCTCTTCAAACAGCCCCAGTTTGAATTTAACCAGCAGAATATTCCTCACCGCCTGGTCCAGGCGTTGCATCGGAATGCTGCCGTCTTTAACCGCCTCCTCCATGACGTCGACAGCGCCGATATGCGACACCGCCATATTCATATCAAGCCCGGCATTGAAGGACCTGACCACAGCCTCTTTACGGTCGGGCACAATCTTATGCCGGCTGTACAGTCTTTCTACGTCCTCCCAGTCGGACATGGTGGCGCCTTTAAACTTGAGCCTGTCCCGTAGCAAGTCAGTCAGCATACGTTTTGAGGCAGGTATAGGCATGCCGTTAACGTCGCCGCCGCTGACCATCATGGTGAGTACATCTGCCTCGATGGCTGCCTCGAAGGGCGGCGCATGGTTTTCCAGAATACCGCGCTCGGACAGGTCTGCCGGTGTCCGGTCCATGCCATTATTTGATTCACCGTAACCGATGAAATGTTTTGCACAGGCAGCGAGATCGCCGTTGCCCTGCATGCCCTCAACCAACGCCCTGCTGATCTCCGCCGCCAGATATGGGTCCTCACCCAATGATTCATAGACCCGGCCCCAGCGTGTGTCCCGGGCCACATCGATAGTGGGTGCGAAATTGCAATTAAAGCCGATCGAAGATAGTTCCGTACCAACCATGGCGGCGTATTGGCGGGCAAGTTGTGGATTCCAGGTAGCGGTAACCGCAAGGTTATGCGTGTAGATGGTCGATCCCTTCATGAAATTCAGGCCATGCACAGCATCAATACCGAACAGCATGGGAATTTTATGCCGGGTGTTGTTATGCGCAAACTTCCTGACTCTGGCGATATAGTCGGCCCAGGCAACGGGTGAACCATCGCCTATGCGGGATGCACCGCCGAACAGGAAAGAGCCGATATTGTAGTCAACCAGCAGCATCTCCAAGTACTCTGGATCCATCACACTGGAGAAATCGTCACCAAATTCCTCGCTGTTTCTTTCCTCCAGGCAAAAGCAGGGCTCTATCATCACGCACTGCCCCAACTTCTCCCTGAGCGACAAATCGTCCAGTAGTTCCTCTACCTGTTGCTCGAGGTGGGTGTGGGCATTAGTAGAATCTCTGTTCATTTGGCTTATTTGATCCGCAGCTTGAATATTAGTCAAATTTAACCTGTCTCAACGGATTGGCTAGCGGCCGGAACGAGTTCCGCAAACAGCTCCTTCATGACTAATTTTGGTGTGCGGTCAACGCTGAACAAGCCCCAGTGCTTCTCCGGTTCCTGCGGGTGCGAAGAGCCTTTCCACGGTTCATCGAAGGCTTCAAACACAAAGGTCAGGATCTTCTCCTCGTTGGTCCACTCCATCAATTGACGATAGTATTCATCCTGCAGTTCCTCCGAGGCGTTCTCGGGCTCAATGCCACGTCCATTGGAGGTTGTTGTCCAGCCGGCTTCAGTGATCATGACCGGCTTGCCGGGATAATGATCAACCACAGAATGGAAGTTGTGCTTGGTATACTCAAGTGCATCCTCGATGGTCCGGTATTCCCATGCCGGGTAGGTGTGAATGGAAATAAAATCCAGCTCTGCTACCAGTGGCTCCAGTTTATAGGTCCAGGGAACGTAGTTTTCGCAAAAAGTAACCGGCTGTTTGGTGCCTGCCTTGATTTTCTTCACATAGGCAACCAGGCTATCGACCGGCACCATATGTTC
>JAHHOC010000249.1 GCA_018677115.1 Arenicella sp.
CATTACTACCGCGTCGGATTTCTCGGCCGTCTCGACCGCGTCCTTAAAGCCTTCTTTACTGTCGCTGCGGGTGTAGTCAATGCCGGTGCTGAAGTTCACCGTCACCTCGGATTCCAACATGTCCTCCAGCGCCTGGCGACAGGTGATAGTGTGCTGCTCGTCACCGTCAAATACCCAGGTTCCGAGCTGCTCATAACCGTCATCCGCGAGAGGGCCGATCAGCGCCACAGATTTCAGCTTGGCCTTGGACAACGGCAGTGTCCGATGCTCATTTTTCAACAGCACGCAACTTTTTAATGCTGCGTCCTTGGCTGCCTTAAGGTGAGTCTTGTTCAACATGGCCGAATAATTGCCGGGATCCGTATGCGGATTTTCAAATAACCCCAGGTTGAATTTGAGGGTCAGAATCCGTTCAACCATCGCATCTATCTGCTCCATACTGATCCTGCCTGCGTTAACCAGATTTTCAAGATGGTCGTGGTAGGAGGTACTGGCCATTTCCATATCTATTCCCGCCATGGCTGCCTCATAAGCTGCGCCCTCATCATCGGCGGTGAATCCATGCACGCTCATCTCAATAATGGATTCCCAATCGCTGACCACTACGCCGTGGTAATCCCATTCCTGCCTTAACACGGTATCCGTCAGCCACGGGTTGCCGGTGGCAGGCACTCCGTTCAAATCACAGAACGCCGTCATAAATGACGCCACACCGGCATCTGCGGCATCCTTGAATGGCCGCAAGTGCACATTACGTAACTCATTTTCGGGCACGTTGGCGGTGTTGTAGTCGCGACCGCCCTCGGCAGCGCCGTAAGCGGCAAAATGTTTTGCACAGGCGGCTATTGAACCTGTCTCGGTAAGGCTGTCACCCTGAAAACCCGTTACCATGGCCGCCCCCAGTTCACCGCACAAATATGGATCTTCGCCCAGTGATTCAGCAATCCTGCCCCAGCGTGGATCGCGGGTAATATCAATCATTGGCGCAAAGGTCCAGTTCACGCCGGTCGCTGCTGCTTCCATCGCACTGACTGCGGCACCTTTTTTCACCGTTTCCGGATCCCATGTCGCAGCCTGCCCCAACGGAATCGGGAAGATGGTTTTAAAACCATGGATCACGTCCCGGCCAATCAATAAAGGTATGCCGAGACGGCTTTCTTCCACACAGATCCGTTGCATTTCATTAATAACATGAACGTCAACTTCATTAAGCACGGAGCCGACCCGGCTATCCCGCAGGGCATGGGCAAGATGCTCCGGCAGATGCCCGCCACCCCCATTGAATTGACTCATCTGGCCAATTTTCTCATCCAGACCCATGTGCGACATAAGCTCTGCCACGCGTTCTTTAATCGTAGCCGGCGCTTGCGGCTTAACTTTGGTCAATATGTTCATATTCTCTCTAAACAGCTGTCAGTCTAGTTTGGTGATTAAATCTACGGCTCCGGCGCGACCGTCTCGCAGCGCCCGCCGCAATTGTTTGGATAATTTGCCAGTCTGCTCTGCACGCAGGTTCATTAGATTTATTTTTTCGTCGAGCGCGATTTGCGAAACCATATCGGTGGCACGCTCATCTATTCGAACCGACTTTCTGATTTTCGGCTGAGTTTTTTTCTTCATATGCAATATCGTTATTGCGCAATCGGGTTTGGTTTTTTCTTATTCAGCCTGGTGTGGATACGACTGAATGCTACATCTGCTCCACTCGAGTGGATTCTTATTATAAACCCCCCGTGAGAACCTTGTGGCTACGAGGCATTATCTGGCCGAAAGATACTCGCTTCTACAATTGAAACAACACCGATGGGATAAACAGGGTATTGGCTGAGACAAAATGGACTCAATTACGATAGATTGACATGTTTTTTACCTTGAGCCTCCGCACAATAAGCAACATGCCACTCAATCGCTCCTGACTATATAGACCATCCGCTTTGTCGCAAGCGGGGTTCGGTTCGACTAATATCTCTTGCTATTAAACTTTCTGCTATTAATCTGCTACCATTTACCGGCTAGATACCATTCTCCCCCGACGGAATAAGTAGCGTATTCTCCACTTATAATTCTAACAAGCAAAAAAGGCGGAACACTTAACATGACGAGCCATCGGTTATCATTCAAAGAAAAACTGGGCTATGGCCTGGGCGATACTGCATCGAATTTTTTCTTCCAGGTTTTCAATATTTTCCTGTTGTATTACTACACCGATGTGTTCGGCCTGGCACCGGCAGCAGTAGGCACCATGTTCATCGTCACCAAGATTGTCGATGCCATCAGTGATCCGGTGATGGGGCTGATCGCCGACCGCACAAACTCACGCTGGGGAAAATTTCGCCCATATATCCTGTGGGGGGCTATACCCTACGGTCTCTGCGGCTACCTGATGTTTGCCAGCCCAGAACTGTCAGATAGTGGCAAACTGATTTACGCCTACGCCACTTACACACTGATGATGCTTTCGTACACGGTCATTAACGTTCCCTACTCCGCGTTGATGGGAGTAATCTCGCCTTCGTCGATAGAACGGACCAAGGTTGCCAGTTATCGTTTTTTCTGTGCGTTCGGCGCAGCCTGGCTGGTCGGCACTTTTGTCGGCCCGTTGAAAAACCTGTTAGGTGGCGGTGATGAGGTACAGGGCTTTCGCCTGACTATGATCATTTTTGCGGTTATTTCGGTCGCCCTGTTCTGGATCACTTTCGCCACCACCAAAGAGCGTGTCGCGCCACCGAAAGAAGAAAAAACCGACATCAGGCTTGATCTCAAGGCCTTGGTAACCAACGGACCGTGGTTTGCATTATTCCTGTCTGCAATCGTCACACTGATGAATATTGCTGTACGTAACGGCTCACTGCTCTATTACTTTAAATATTATGTCGGTGATGACGGCACGCCACTGTTCCTGATCTTTGACAAAACTGCAGTGTTCCTGTCGCTCGGGTTGCTGACCATGATGGCCGGAATTGCGATGACCAAGTTCCTCGCTGAACGCTTTGAAAAGCGCACCCTGATGATCGCGCTCACCTTATTGAACGCCGCGACCATGGCCGTGTTTTATTTTATTCCACCAGAGCAGTATTGGACCATGGTGTTCTTTAACTGCCTCGGCTCCTTCATCATCGGCCCAACACCCGCGCTGGTGTGGTCAATGTACGCCGACTGCGCAGACTACGGCACCTGGAAAAGCGGGCGCCGCACCACTGCATTGGTTTTCTCCACCGTGCAGTTTGCCCAAAAGTTGGGGCTTGCCGTAGGCGCCGGCCTGGCTGGCATTATTCTTGGCCTGTTTGGATTTGTTGCCAATGAAATTCAAACCGAGGAATCACTACAGGGCATCCGCTTTATGTTCAGCTTGCTGCCGGCGATACTCGCCATCTTGGGTGCGGTTGCGATCTTCTTTTACCGCCTGAACACGGAAATGGTCAAGAAAATTGAGCAGGAATTGGCGGAACCCGAACCGCAACCTGCTTGAGCGATAGCAAACCATGAATAACAAAACTGATATGTTC
>JAHHOC010000260.1 GCA_018677115.1 Arenicella sp.
ATCAAGGGCTGAGAAGTCCTTTTTGTTCGCGGACTTAGAGCAAACTCTTCAGATCCGGTAGTAGGCCGTAACTGATCCAGATCAAGGCTAAATCTGTTCAAATCGGTTAAATTGCAGGATAGCTGAATTGTTTATTCTAAAGGTGATACAAATGATTCGAAAATCGCTGAATTTTATGTCCGGCATAATTGCAATTTCACTATTGCTGGCAGGCTGTACAACTAGTCCCAAAGTCTTCTCTGATTTTGATCCACGACATGATTTTTCCAAAGACAAGACATTTACCTGGGTTCATGAACCGCCCCTGCTACGTGCCGGGGATTACCCTTTATCAGCACTCGCCGAAGCAAAAATGACCGAGGCAATTAAAGCCGAGTTTATAGCCAAGGGTTATGAGTTTGTCGACAATACCAAACAAGCCGATCTTGCCGTGGTTTATACTATGGGCGCGCGCGACAAAATACAGGTGATCCGCTACCCGGTTCCGTATTATCGTCACCGTTATGACTGGGGCTGGGGTGCGCACTATTTTCCTTATTTCATACATTATCCGTTTCACAGGGATCGTGTTTACATGGAAGAACTCCGCACCTATACAGACAGTACTATTGCAATGGACATCTTCAATGCCAAAACCAATACGCCGATTTGGCATACAATAGCGACAAAGCGCATGTCGAGGCGCAAACTCGATGATCGTGGCAGAAATGCGGCTGAAATTGCCCAACAATTACTGCAACACTTTCCCTTGGTCGGCTGTCAGCCGGAAATAAGCAAAGAATGCCGACCTTTTAACATTCACGAACAAAACAGGCAGTAGAGCCATGCATGAAAAACTGACACTGGAACAAAAAAGCCACATTGAAAGTTTATTGCTCAAACAACGGGCAGAATATGAAGAACTTGAAAAGCACGGTTCATTCTCGAGTGCTTCGCGATTTGACAGCTTGAATGAGCGTAGCAGCAATTTCGATGAAAGAGCCCGCGACGATAAACTGGGTGCCGATGTCAAGCAGGAAAATCACTACCTGGCCATACTTAGTAAAATTGACCGTTGCCTGAAACGGCTTGACGATCAAACCTGTGGCGAATGTATCGATTGCGGACAACAAATTGGTTATGACCGGATGGTCGCATTTCCGATGGCAGAGCGCTGCCTGAGCTGTAAAATCGAGTTCGAGAAGAGCTCACTCGAGTAGTCGCCATCACTGCCCGCCAAGGCAAGCGACAGGGGGTTGCCCGTCTTAACAGGTCAGTCGGCCTGGTTCAACTTACTCTGTTTGGTACCGGCACCATACTCGGTGCCGGGATTTACGTGCTTACCGGAAAAGTTGCTGCCGAAGCAGGCATGTTTGCCCCGCTGGCATTTGTGCTGGCGGCTGTCATCGCCAGTGTTACGGCGTTTTCCTATGCAGAGCTGAGCTCGCGTTACCCACGCAGCGCAGGCGAAGCGGCCTATGTACTGGCAGCATTTTCAAATCGCAATTTATCACGGCTTACCGGTTGGGCAATCGTACTGACCGGCGTGGTGTCGGCTGCCACCCTGGCAAACGGCTTTGTCGGCTACTTCCAGGTTTTTGTTGCGCTACCTGATCAGGTGATCATAT
Source organism: Arenicella sp. (assembly GCA_018677115.1). Classification (GTDB taxonomy): domain Bacteria; phylum Pseudomonadota; class Gammaproteobacteria; order Arenicellales; family Arenicellaceae; genus Arenicella. The sequence goes on from JAHHOC010000260.1 coordinate 1,608, forward strand.
TCGGTGTCGTGGCATCGCTTGGCCTGCTGGCCATATGGGGCATCAAGCAGTCAATGAATACGGCAGCTGCTATCACCATTATCGAGATCGTCGGCCTGTTGATCATTATTGCGGTCTCCAGTGAACAGCTGGCTACGTTGCCGGCGCAGGCAACGAGCCTGATTCCCGATGCCGGGATAGCTACGTGGACTGGAATTATGGCGGGGACCTTTCTGGCCTTCTACGCGTTTATCGGTTTCGAGGATATGGTGAACGTGGCCGAAGAAGTAGTTAATCCGTCAATCACAATCCCAGTGGCAATAGGCATTGCGATTACTTTTTCCACACTGTTGTATTTCATTGTTTCAGTTACAGCAGTGTTGAGCCTGCCGCTGGACGAACTCAGCAACAGCACAGCACCCTTCGCGCTGATTATGGAACGCAATGGATACTCTTCTTCGTTAATCTCCCTAATCAGCCTGATCGCTATCGTTAACGGAACCCTGGTACAGATTATCATGGCCTCAAGGGTGATATACGGCATGGCGGATCAGGGCAGCGCACCTGCCTGGATGGCTTCGATCTCACACCGCACCCGTACTCCGGTAAACGCAACTATGATGGTTACTGCAATAATCATGATCCTCGCCTTGGCTCTGCCACTGGTCTCACTTGCCAAGGCCACCAGCTTCATCGTGTTAATAGTCTTTGCTGCCGTCAACCTCTCTCTTATCCGCATCAAATTGCATATCGGGCCCTGCGAAAACGCGTTTAGTTGCCCGATCATTATGCCGATAGCGGGCACCGTACTGTGCCTCGGCCTGTTAGCGTTTTCCGGTTCAGGCTAGTCGCAAGGCGCCTAGAATCCGGCAGCCTGACCGTCCTTACGCGACTCAGAAGCGCCCCAGTACACACCATTATCAGCGAGCCGGATAGCCTGATAGCCGCCGTATGGGCCATTTGCATATTGGACTTTATGGCCGAGTCGCATTAGCTGGCGAATAGTGCTGTACGGGAAGCCGGTTTCAAGATTCAGAATCCCGCCATCCTGCATCTTCTCACCGGTAGGCTGTGACGATCCGCGGTGATGCATTCTTGGTGCATCTCCTGCGGCCTGCACATCCATGCCGAAATCCACCATATTTATCACGATCTGCGCGTGTCCCTGTGGCTGCATCGCCCCGCCCATCAAGCCGAAACTCATCCAGGGTTTGCCCTGTTTGGTGATAAAGGCGGGGATTATCGTGTGAAACGGTCGCTTGCCACCCTCCATGACGTTGAAATGACCTTGCTCCAAAGAAAACATTTCGCCGCGGTCCTGAAGGATGAATCCCAGCCCGGGCGGCGTCATGCCTGAACCCATGCCGCGATAATTACTCTGGATAAGCGACACCATGTTGCCTCTCGCATCGGCTGTGGTCAGGTAAATGGTGTCGCCATTTTCCAGCACATTTTCCCCCGCCGGATAGTGTTTTGCTGCTTTTGCTGGATCTATCAGTTTTGCCCGTTGCGCTGCATATTTCTTGGAAATCAGCTTGCTTACTGGCAAACGGTTAAAGTCCGCATCGGCATAATATTTTGCACGGTCCTCGAATACCAGTTTCTTGGCTTCGGTAAAAAGATGCACATACTCAGCCGAGTCGTAGCGCATATCGCCAACCGGGAACCGTTCCATGATATTCAGAATCTGCAACGCAGCAATGCCCTGCCCGTTCGGCGGCAATTCCCAGACATCGTAGCCGCGGTAATTGGTACTGACAGGATCGACCCAGTCACCACGGTGACTGGCCATATCCTGGTAGCTTAAGAAACCGCCATTCTGCTGCATATAATCAGCAATGATGTGCGCCATCTCGCCCTTGTAGAAAGCATCGCGCCCGCCGTTAACGATCTTCCTCAGCGTGTTTGCAAGATTGGGATTGCGCCATATCTCACCCTCACCGGGTGCCTTTCCGTCTACGGTAAATTGCTCCACAAATCCAGGATAAGGAGACAGTATCGGCACCGATCGGTTCCAGTAGTAAGCAATCAACTGTGACACTGGAAATCCCCGTTCCGCATAGTCGATGGTCGGCTGTAATATCTGCTGCATAGGCAGGCTGCCGAAACGCTCGTGCAGCATGAACCAGCCATCTATGGTGCCAGGCACTGATACTGGCAGTGGTCCGTGTGATGGGATCTTCTGGTGTCCATTGTCAATAAACCACTGCCTGCTGAGTGATATGGGTGATCGCCCGGATCCATTTAAACCATGTAGTTTTTTTCCGGCCGCATCCCACACAATGGCAAAAATATCACCACCGATGCCGTTGCCAGTTGGTTCTACCAACCCCAACATTGCATTGGCGGCGATTGCCGCATCAATGGCATTTCCACCCCGGCGCATGATGTCGAGCGCTACCTGGGTGGCGAGTGGTTGCGAAGTTGCTGCCATCGCACCCGTGGCGAGTACAGGCGAGCGTGTCGCGAAATCTGCGCCTGTGACCCGGTCAGCGGCCTGACTGCTAGCACATATCATCATCGTGGCGCAGAGCAGGAATTGAAATAGTCTTGGCATTGTTATGGGCCCTATGCGATTAATTCAGGGCTAACCATACCGCATGATTGCTAAGG
>JAHHOC010000267.1 GCA_018677115.1 Arenicella sp.
CATTTGCCTTGTCGCCCTTATCACCACTGCGGCCCCATGCCAGGCGTACCAGCGGCACATCGGTCATTTTTGCAGCCGGCGCGATGGCCGGAACCGCGGGTCGTTCGATCTCTGTCGCTGTGCCACCCGCTACCACGGTAGCTGCGCTATGTAATTCGCCATCAATATCAATGCTGACGTTTATTTCGTGTTTCGGCAATTCAAACGAGAATAGCCGCACCACTGGCGACGGTTTGGGACGCCCACCCTGAAATCCCGATAAGCCAGGCGGCGTGGCCAGCCCGAGACCGGAAGCCTCTCGCAGTAACACGCCGATGCCGGCAGCATCTGGATGTTTGGCAGCCACTTTCATGGCCACTTCGCGCGAAGCGGTGATCTGCCTGAAATTGCCATACTGACTCTCATCCCCGATAAGCTCGATGCTGGTCTCGGAAAAATCCGCCATCCCCATATTCTGCAAAGTGCGGCTGGCTGCCCTAAACAGGGCTTCACCCAGGGCATGGGCTTTTTTATCGGCATCTATACCGTACACGCTCAGATAGGTTCCGCCACGGAATTGGTCCGCATAAGTTGCGCAAACTTTATAATTCTGCGGCGCGGCATCACCGGTGGCACCGGCAACCAGCACGCGATCGGACTCCAGTTCGGTGAGATGGACGTTAGAAAAATCACAACGCACATCGGGTAACAGATAAGCCTGCGGATCGCCGATTTCATACACCAGCTGTTCCGCTACCGTGCCGCGGCTTACCAGCCCCGAAGTGCCCGCAGGCTTGGTACACACAAAACTGCCATCTGCATTAACCTCGGCGATGGGATAGCCTATGTCTTCGATATTGCCAACCGATTCCCAATCAGTGAAATTCCCGCCCGTCGCCTGCGGACCGCATTCAAGAATATGACCGGCCAGCGAGCCCATCGCCAACTGATCAAGATCTTCTGTCCCCCATTCAAAAGCGTGGATGCAGGCACCCAGAGTTACTGCGCTGTCCACCGACCGACCGGTAATCACAATATCGGCGCCCGATTGCAAGGCCTCGGCAATGGGGAATGCGCCCAGATACACGTTGATGCTCTGCACCCGCCTTGGATCCGGAAATTCTGCATTGCTGAACATCTCGCGCAGGCCGCGCTGCGCCAGTTGCGGAGCCTGATCCAGCAGGTCATCCCCCAGCACACACGCCACTTTGAGATCCAGCCCCTGTTTCTTGATCAGCGCACGCAAGGCCTGCGCGCAGCCCTGCGGATTAACCCCACCGGCATTGGAAACCACCTTGACACCCTGCCGGGCAATTTCAGACAAATTGGCACCCATCGCCACTGAAACAAAATCCAATGCGTAGCCCTTGCTGTCATCCGTCGCTCTCGCCCGCGCCATGATAGACATAGTGATTTCGGCAAGATAATCGTAGACGATGTAATCCAGCTGCTTGCAGCCCAGCAATTGCGGTGTGGCACGGACTGCGTCGCCCCAGAATCCGCTGGCCCCGCCTATTCTAATTATTTTGCCTGACAAAAAAGTTCCTCTACTGAACCGAAAACGAGTAAGGGCAAACGTAGCCCCTGCAACGCACTACAAAACAATCCGTGATTATGGCAAAGATTGTATCGCTTGGGGCGGAAAGTCTTTGTGACTTAGGCGACACAGTCCCAATTGTTAACTGCTGAGCGGTTAGTAAGGTTGGATGAAAAGCCGCATTCACCCACATTAACAACTTCCACAATTAATGTTTCGATCCGCAAAAATGACTATGCATGATTTGCGAACAGGCCCCCGTTGCTATATTTTGTGCCCAGATCTGGTTCAATTTACAGGAAACCCCATGTCGCGATTGCAAAAATACGGTCATATAGCCGCTGTACTGATCTGCTTACTGTTTACTGGCAAGGCCGCTTTGGCAGATGGAGCAAGCGTTACTGTAAAACCGATGCAGGGAGTGCCACCTAGCAGGGAATCACAGGTCAGTCTGCGAAACTATACCCAGTACCCGGCGAACCGGTGGGCCTTCCGTAACGCCGGCGCTCCGCTGCATGTAGTGATGATTCCACGCCAGGGGGATATTTTCCGCCTGCCACGGGCGCTCGACCCGGCTATCGCTAATACTAAATACACCGACCTGCACGGCAGGGAACTGTCGTTTGACGATCTGTTTGAACAAAATTTCGCCGATGGACTGGTCGTCATAAAAGGCGACACGGTGTTACACGAGCGCTATTTCCACGACTTCAATGAACGCGCCCAGCATATCTGGTTTTCGATGACCAAATCGTTGGTCAGCAGTGCGTTTGGCATTCTGGTGGCCGAGGGCAAAGTCGATCTATCCGCATCACCGGTCAAATATATCCCGGAGTTGAAAGGCAGCGGCTTTGAGCGCGTTACTATACAGAACGTGCTGGATCATGCCTCAGCGATAGATTTTAAGGAGAATTACACCGACCTCGAAACAGATTTTTTTCGCTATTATGCACCTGCCCTCAGTATGGGATTTCTGCCCGGCGCAGCCGATGCCGACCCCGCCGATACCAAGATATACGGAGCACATGACTTTCTGGTTCATTTCATTAAAGCCGATTCCAGCCTCCAGCCCGGCGAGTCTTTTGACTACAACTCGTCTAATGCCGACCTGCTGGGTTGGCTGGTGGCACGTATCAGCGGGCAGAGCCTGCAGGATTATTTACAGCAAAACATCTGGGCAAAAATAGGCGCTGAGCATGACGCGACAATCGCGGTTGACCGCGCCTATATGCCGGTGGCTACCGGAGGCATGAACAGCACGCTGCGCGATGCTGCCCGCTTTGGCATGATGATTCGTGATGGCGGTCACTTTAACGGCGAGCAAGTTATCCCCGCAAAATGGGTCGATGCGAGTTTGGATATCAGCCCTGAATTACTTACGAATATGGCCGCCAACAAAAAATACAGCGGCGACCCGTGGACCGCCTACCATAATATGTGGTGGATTCTAGACGCTGCCGCCGGGGAGTACTGTGCAGTGGGCATTCACGGCCAGGTGATCTATATCAACCGCAAGGCAGACACGGTGATGGCATGGTTTTCCAGTCAGCCGGGGGCGTCGGCAGCCGGCAATCCGGATTTTCATTCCAAATTAGCAGCGGCACGGAAGCTGGCTGGCACGCTGGCAAAAAAATAGGATTACCAGCAACATTTATTTAGACTTCACAACAAACCACCTGAC
>JAHHOC010000270.1 GCA_018677115.1 Arenicella sp.
CCCCAAGCGCAACAGCGGTGTAGCAGAGCACAATAAAGACTTTGTGTGCATTGGTAGTGATTAAATCGAGTTGCATAACCCGATTCAGCACCGGCATTAATAAAAATCCCACGCCGATATGGATGAATCCGCCCCAGAAGCCAATCAAAACCATCAATGCATGGCCGGTGAGCATACGCTTGCGGGTCGGTGCCTGGTCGGGTTGCAGAACTAACCGCTGGGGCAGGGACATTACAATTAATACCATTATCATGATAATAGCCAGCAGCAGGTTAAACTGGTCATTAGGCACGCGTGCGGCGAGAAATGCGCCAATTATGGTGCCGGGAATAGTGCATAGACCTAAACTTAAGCTCAATTTAAAGTTAGCAAAGCCCCTACGATAGAACGCATAGACTGCAGAAATATTTTGCGGCAGGATGGCAATCCGGTTGGTGGCGTTTGCCACCGTGCCGGGAACACCGAGGAAGATCATAATCGGCACTGACAACATCGAACCGCCCCCCGCCATGACATTTAAAAACCCGGTTGCGATACCGGTGATCAGGAGAAGTAGTAGCTCGAGCATCGCGCAATTGTAGCGAATTAATCACCGGGCGAAATGGTTTAATTGGTAAACTGGTGTCATGCAATTGCACTTTCAGGTTTACCCCGAGGCATCAAGTCTGCAGGACGCAAAAGATCATCCCCCGCTGGTGATCATCCCGGGTCTATTTGGCTCCACCACCAACTGGCGGTCGGTAGCGCGCAAACTGGCAACGCATCGTACTGTAATAGTCATTGACCAGCGTAATCATGGCCGGTCACCGAAGGCCAGCAGCCAAAGCTTTGAGGATATGGTATGCGATCTAGAGCAGTTTGCAGGGCAGCATGGTATTCAGCAAATGATCCCAATGGGACATAGCCTCGGTGGAAAAGTTGCCATGCTGTTCGCATTGATGCACTCTCGGCTGGTCCAAAAATTGATTGTGGTCGACATCGCACCGGTGCGTTACGCCCACAGTCATGCTCCTTTTCTGGAGCAATTAGCCCGGCTTGACCTGGCCGAACTGGGGTCCCGGGCCGAGGCTGACCGGGCGCTGATGCAGGTCATTCCGGATACTGCGACCCGACTATTCTTGCTGCAAAGCCTCAGTGGGAAACCCGGTAGCTATGTATGGCGGTTGAATTTGCCTGTATTGCACCAGTTTATGCCGCAGTTAGTGGACTTCCCGTTGCGATTGGTGGAAAACAGCCAGAACGAACTGGATGCTTTGTTCGTCAATGGTGAGAATTCCGATTATGTGCTGCAAGAGCACATTCCATTAATTTTGCGACTGTTCCCGAATGCTCAATTCACTACTGTTGCTGATGCCGGCCACTGGTTGCATGCAGAACAACCGGACAGCTTAGTGACACTGGTTGAGGAATTTCTCAATGAATGAACAATCCGGGTAAGCAATCGGCACCGACTCAGGTCTGTTAAGGCGTGATGGACAAAAAACGTAAATACGCTCTGCTGATTGAGGCGCATTCGCAGGATCTGTACCGATATGCATTATGGCTGTGCAAAGACAGCAATATGGCTGAGGACGTGATGCAGGAGGCGTTCCTGCGCGCCTGGAAATCGCTTGATAGTCTGCGCGAAGCAAAGGCCGCCAAAGGCTGGTTGTTTACTATATTCCGTCGCGAACATGCCCGCCAGTTTGAACGCAAGCAGCTTCAATACAGTGACGTGGAATCTATGGATACGCTGGCTGATAATCAGATCGGATACGATGACTCACCGCAGGCCTTTGCCCTGCGTGCCGCCCTTAAACGATTGCCTGTTGAATACCGTGAACCATTGGAAATGCAGGTGCTGGGTGGTTTCTCCTGTGAAGAGATAGCCAGCATCCTGGATATTAGTGCAAGCGCGGTGATGACCAGACTGTTCAGGGCGCGAAAAAAAATGCGCCAGCATCTGGGTTATGAATCGACGCCTGATCTGGGTGTAGTCGGAGAGTAATGCAAGTAGCAAAATGTTATGAAAACAGTGACTGACTTATGAATTGTTTAGAATTTAAGAAATTGAGCTTGTCGGATCCGCATAGCACGCAGGCCAATTTTGTCGAGCACGGCGAGAATTGCGTTGATTGCCGGCAATATGTAATGAAGTGCGGCAAATG
>JAHHOC010000284.1 GCA_018677115.1 Arenicella sp.
GCTTACTGCACACTAATTGCCGCTTTGATGCTTACGCTTGCTGCCTGCGGAGAACCGCCGCAAACAGAGCCGGCAGCGAGCCCGGAACAGCCTGCCGCCGTTTCCTTAACCCCCAGCGCTGAGCTGATGCGCACGCACATGGCCACGCTGGCCGATGACAATATGCAGGGCAGGGAGGCGGGCACCGCGGGCTACGATAAAGCTGCGGCGTATGTGGCGGAGGAGCTCCGCAAACTTGGCGTGTTGCCGGGCGGCGATAACGGCAGTTATTTTCAGGATGTGCCGCTGCGCCGGTCCTACCGCGACGCAGAAAAAGTTAAGCTCGAAGTCACCCATGCGGACGGCTCGCCCCTGGCGCTGACGGCCTCTGCCGATTATCTAGTACGAGGCTCTCTCAAGAGCATGCAATCCGATATCACCGCCGAGGTGGTGTTTGCCGGTTATGGCCTGGTGGCACCGGAGTTGGGTCGCAACGACTACCAGGGGCTGGATGTTGAGGGCAAACTGGTAGCCTTGCTGGGGCGCACCCCAAGTGGCATCCAGAGTGAAGAGCGCGCTTATTACGGCTCGCTCAAAGCGCGCGAGGCATCAAAGCGCGGCGCAGTGGGCATCGTTTCGCTGTACACGCCAACCTCAGAGAAGATCTATTCCTTTGAGCGGCTCGCCACCGAAGGGCGCCTGGATGAAGCCGACATGGGCTGGATTGAGGACGACGGGCAAGTGTACAGCAAAGCGCCGAACCTGGAAGTGTCTGCGGTTTTGTCGATAACCGGTGCCGAGAAATTGTTTGCCGGTGCGCCGGTCAGTTGGCCGGACATTGTGGCCGCCGCCGAGGCTGAAGGCGGCGTAACGCCCACCTTTGAACTGCCGCTATCGATGACCATCCAGCAGGCCTCGCGCATGGATGACACCCGTTCCGCCAATGTGCTGGGTGTGATCCCGGGCAGTGATCCGATGCTCAAAAATGAAGTGCTGGTGCTGTCTGCGCACCTCGATGGGCTTGGCATCTCCAATACCGATGAGGAAGACCGAATCAACAATGGTGCCCTGGACAATGCTGCCGGAATCGCGACCTTGCTGGAAGCGGCAAGAATGCTGATGCAACTGGAACGGCCCAAACGCAGCGTCGCATTCCTCGCCAACACCGCCGAAGAGAAGGGTTTGTTGGGCACGCAGTACTTTGTCAAGCATCCAACGCTGGGCGAGCTTAAGATGGTGGGCAACATCAATCTCGACATGCCGGTGTTGACCTACGACTTTCAGGATGTGGTGGTGTTTGGCGGTGACCGCTCCACCCTGCGCGGGGCGATTCAAGCCGCTGCGGCGGATATGGGCGTCGCGATTGCCGAAGACCCGTTCCCGGAACAGGGCATTTTCACCCGCTCCGACCATTTCCGCTTTGTTGAAGATGGGATTCCGGCCGTGATGCTGGCCACCGGCATGGCGAACGGCGGCGAGCAAGCCTGGGCAGAGCACTTCGCCAAAAATTACCACCGCCCATCGGACGACATGAACAACAATATCAACTTCGACGCCGCCGCAAAATTTGCCGAACTGAAAACAAGAATCACACTGCAAGTCGCCAATGCGGAGCAAAGACCGCTGTGGAACAAAGGCGACTTCTTCGCCAGGCAATTCGACGGGCCGATGCGGTCGGAGTGAGTGAAATCACGCAGATCACCGGCATTTTATTCCAGCGTGTAAATATCGGATTTATCGATAGCCGGGCATCTTGTCTCGGTGCTGTACAATCATTCTCCGGACTATCTTAAGTCATGTTTAATTCAAACAATCTGCAAGGCATCGCAATTGCTGCGAGCTTTATACTTTTCTCACCATGGGCCTTAGCGATGGAATCAAATATTGAAAGTGTGGTTCAGTCTAACCTTGATGCTTACAATCAGAGAGACATCGATGGCTTTATGGCATCAATTTCCGGCGAGATCGAATTGTACGGCTACGGAAATCCTGAACCATCCCTGGCTGGGGCTGCCGCAGTGCGGGATTTTTACCTGCAATTGTTTGAAAACTCACCCGGCCTGAAATCCACAATCCTCAGTCGAATCGTTATCGGCAACAAGGTGATTGACCACGAGAGCATTACCGGCAGGAACGGTTCGGACGAGCTGGTGGAACTTGTGCTGATTTACGAAGTTGAAAACCAGCAGATAGTGCGGATAACCGTGATCCGACCGGGGCATAATTAATTGGGTCAGAACAGATTTTCTTAACTTAATTCGGCTCTGCCCAATGATTTTTTAATGACTGTCCCGCAGAAGTCTGCCGCGTGCCTTTGATAACTGAACTCTGCTACCATAGGCGAGATGTACGAAGGCGAACGGTTCAATAGTATCAGCCACCTGGTTGGCGCTGCCTTGGCACTGATTGGTGCTTCAGTACTAATAACCCTCGCGGCAGTCGATGGCGATGCTCTCAGGATAGTCAGTTTTAGCGTCTATGGAGTGACCTTATTTCTCCTCTACCTATCGTCTACCCTGTTCCACAGCATGCAGGGCAGAGCCAAGGAGATTTTTCAGAAGCTCGACCATTTCGCCATTTACCTGCTGATTGCAGGCACCTATACACCCGTCGCGCTAGTCGCAATTCAAGGTATAACCGGTTGGTGGTTGTTCGGCCTTGTATGGGCACTGGCGGCGCTCGGTATACTGCTTGACGCCTTACCCGCAAGCCGTTTAAAGGCCCGCAGCAAACGAATCGGGCCGATAATAATCTACCTGCTCATGGGTTGGTGTTGCCTGTTCGCCATCGACCACTTAATCTCTTCCATGTCGTCCGCGGCTTTTTCATTGTTACTGGCCGGCGGGATCACCTACACCACCGGCACAATCTTTTTCATACTGGATAATTGGTATGCCTGGTGTCATGAAATCTGGCACCTGTTTGTTATTGCCGGTAGTGTTTGCCATTACATCGCTATTTTAATGCTCTGATCCTTCATAACCAGGGTCAGGGCAAAATTCAGGGCAGAACGTAAGACCCGGCCCCCATTAGTCTTTAGTCGCTGGATGACAAATAAATAACTAAACCAACAGGAAGCAAATCAAATGAAGCAGCTCGCAGGTAAGACCGCCATTATCAGTGGCGGTGCAGAAGGCATAGGCCTTGGCATAGCCAAAGCCATGGGGCGTCACGGCATGAATGTTGTGTTGGCCGACATCAACGCTGACCAGCTACGCGATGCCGAGCAATCATTACAGGAATTGTCTGTCCCGGTGCTGGCCTTGCCACTGGACGTCGCGGTGCGTGAACAATGGGATGACGTGGCCAGCCAGGCGGCTGATCATTTTGGCAACATTCATATGCTGGTCAACAATGCAGGTGTTGGCGGTACGCCGCTGCCTATTGATCAGGAGCAGGAACAGGACTGGCGCTGGGTGGTTGATGTCAACCTGATGGGGGTGGTCAATGGTGCCCATGCGGTGGCACCGCTGATCAAGCAGCACGGTGAAGGCGGCTGGATTATCAATGTCGCTTCGATGGCAGGTTTTGCATCACTGCCTCTGGCTGGCGCCTACTCGGCAACCAAGGCCGCGGTGGTGGCTTTATCTGAGTGCTGGCATGCCGAAATGAAGGCCGACAATATACATGTATCAGTGCTGTGCCCCGGCTTTGTAAAAACGCGCATTAACTTGTCTGACCGCAATAAACAGGGCCAGTACCAGACCGATGGTGGCGCAGGTGGAGATAAGCCGGCCAGCAACCAGGCATCGGAAAAGTTACAGGAACTCGGCCAGCAAATGCAAAGCATTATTGATGCCGGCACGCCGCCCGAGTTGATTGGTGAACGGGTGGTTGAAGCGCTTGCAGCAAAGGAGCTCTATATAATTACCCACCCCAATTTTCGCCCCGAGGTTGAAGCCCGCTTCGCAGGCATTATCGACGCATTCAAGCGGGCTGAGTCCAGCCCATTACTGGCGGATATAGGCGAACAACGTATTCCAAATATTGGCTAAGCACAGAAACTAATTCATTCGACAAAACTTTCAGGAGAGCATCAGCATGTCCAAAAACAGAGAACTGGGAATCATCGTATACGGCGCCACAGGTTACACCGGCCGACTGGTCTGCGAGTATTTATTCAAGCAATATGGGGTCGGCGGTGAGGTCAGTTGGGCGATGGCCGGGCGCAGCCAGCAGAAGCTGGAACAGGTCAGAGATGAGATGGGTATTTCCTCAGAGGTGCCGCTGGTTGTTGCTGATGCCGGCACCCCCAGTTCAATCGAAGATATGGTGAGCCGCACCAGTGTGGTGCTGACCACGGTTGGCCCCTACCAGCTGTACGGTTCCGACC
>JAHHOC010000146.1 GCA_018677115.1 Arenicella sp.
AGACCAGGCAAGCGCTGTTATCACGATGTTGTGTGTTCATATCTGGAGTCAAATGGTAGATTATCTAATTGGTGGAACCCTGTTGCTGCTGTTTATATTTCTTAGCAGGCAAGCGAAACCTAATAATGCGCCTGCTTCCAATCCCGATCGGTCTAGATTTGTAAAATGGGCGTGGCTGGGTAGTGCCACGGCGGTGTTTATTTTGGGTTCCTCGTTTCTGGCGTGGGAACTGCGTGCGGCCAAGAAAAAGGGAGCGATTACCGCGCCCGCAGCCGGTCAAGTTGCAGATAATGTTGCGCAGTGGCGACGACTATCAAAACACCACGTCAGCAACATTGATGGCTTTGTTGTTTTCAGTTCCAACCGGGATGGTAATCACGATATTTTCAAATTGAATTTTGATACCTTTGAAATTTCCAAACTGACTTCGCACCCGCACACTGAAACCTATCCCCGCATATCGCCTGACGGAACACGCCTGGTGTTTGCACGGTCTCAGCAGCCATGGGTCTCGCAACGAAACACAATAGCCTGGGACGTGTACGTGAAAGAGCTGGCAAGTGGCAGGGAATTCCGTGTGGGAGAAAATGGAACAGCGCCCAGTTGGTTGAATAATGACCAGATCACCTACTTGCGAAAAGGCACTACGGTGTTGAAAGTCAATGTCAATGACCGGTCAAGGGAGGTCGTGTATCAAACCGGGCTTGGTAACAAGATGCCGGCGGGAGCGAAGATCCAGAATCCGCGGGTAAATCCGCTCACCGATGAGGTTGCATTCACTGCCCGGCAGAGCGAAATCGGCCTATCATCGGGACACTGGGGTACCGCAGTTGCGAGCGGCGCCGAGCACCGCGGCTTGTTCAATGGATGTGAAATTGCTTGGACCAGCGACGGTCAAGGCTTATTTCAGGTCAATCCCGGCGGCCGTTTTAATGATCTGCAGATTATCCGTATTGATCCAGTTACTTTCCAAACCAGCACCCTGATCGATCTGGAGGGCGAATTCAGCCACGAATATTGGCCCAAGGATTCTGCCAATGGTGAGTACATGGTGTTTGGCGCAAGTCGCAGTAAGAAGGAACATGAGCACGACACTGAAGACTACGAAATTTTCCTATGGAAGGTGGGCAGCGACTCCGGTAAAGCAACCAGGTTAACCTTTCATACCGGGAACGATAACTGGCCTGACGTGTACATCAGGCCTTAGAAGCATCTACTGGAAACATAAAATCACCCTAAAGGGTGAGGAAATGCTGTGTACATATCCGTATATTAGGGCTTCCTCTGTTAGAGGATTGAGTCAAAAAAAGAGGGACCCATTCGTAAAAGAATGTTCCCTATGGATGGGGGCCTGACTGAGTTTTGTGCGCGCTGGTTTGATTAATCATGCAGGCCGACTCAGGAAAGCAATACTGCAGCTTTTGTATATCAGTTTTCGATCACTACAGACTGGATGATAACGTCTTCTTTCGGCACATCAGCGTAGGGACCACTCTGGCCGGTTTCCACTGCCTCAATCGCGTCCACAATTTCTTCACCTTTAACTACCTTACCAAAAACAGCGTAGCCCCAACCGCGGGAAGTCTCGCTGGAGAAGTTCAGGGAATCGTTGTCTTTGGTATTGATAAAAAACTGGGCGGTTGCTGAATGCGGATCATTGGTGCGTGCCATGGCAACGGAATACTTATGATTCACTAAACCATTATTTGCCTCATTGACAACCGGCGCTTTGGTCGGTTTCTGTTTCATGCCCGGCTCAAAGCCACCACCCTGAATCATAAATTGTTCGATAACGCGATGAAAAATCGTGCCATCGTAGTGCCCATCATTTGTATAGGATAAAAAGTTGGCAACAGTAAGGGGTGCGTTTTCTGCGTCGAGTTCAAGTGTTATATCACCGAGATTAGTTTTTAAAGTCACCATTGTGTTTTCCATTTGTTCCGTTTGACCGGTTTTGTTGGTTTCTGTTGTTAAGTTATTTTGATCTGCACACGAAATGGTTGTGAACAGAATGATCGTCATAAATAGAGTCGCTGAGGTCAGCGAACGCGCGAATAGCGAAAATTGCTTCAACATTATAGTCTCCAGATGATCAATTGATTATCAGCAAAGTACTATCAATTCGTGATCGGTGATTATAGCATCCAACGGCACATCCCAAGGTTCCCTTACTAGCGAAGCCACTTCCTGAAAATGATGTGCCAGGCCAATCAACAGCGGGCGCGAGGAATCCGGCTCTTTTAACCTGAACGCAAAGGCACGGTCATAGTAGCCTCCACCCATACCAACGCGTGTTCCACTCCTGTCAAACAGCAGTAACGGCAGCAATACGGCGTCCAGGGTCCGGCCTTCTACGGGCGACCCATTTGCAATTGGCTCTTGTATATTAAAACGGTTCCTGGTGCGTGGATTTTCAGCAGGATAGAATTGCATAGTGTGTTTTTGATAGTCATCTATGCGTGGCAGATAAGTGGTGGCACCATGCAGTTGCGCAACGATTGTTTCGGGTGAAATTTCTCCGGCCACCGCCACATAACTTAGAACCCGAGTGGCATTTTGCAGCGCTGCAAATTGGGCTGCATTTTCTGCCACCCTGCGTGCTGCGTCAGCCAGTGTTGCCTTGCTAAGGCCATCACGCTTGCTGCGCACCAGCTTACGGAGTTTCCCCTTTTCCAGTTCAGGCAAAATGAGGCTATCAGTCGTATACGGCCCACACCGGTGTGTGGTCGGACGGGCGTGGCCACCGGCGTGGAGTTTCATCGATATCACAACTCCTGGCCCGATCCAGCATGCTGGACGAACTTAATATAAGGTCAATGCGCAGCCCCTCATTGCGGCTATAGCCGTCGGTTCGGTAATCCCACCAGGAAAATTTATCGCTGCTAAGGTGAAACTGGCGAAAAGTGTCATATAGGCCCAACGACATTAATTTTTGCAGTATCATCCGTTCGCCATCACTGCAGTGAATTTTTCCTCGCCATCGTTGTGGGTCATGCACATCGAGGTCGCTCGGTGCAATATTAAAATCACCCACAACTACCAGGTTGGCATTCTGTTCCAGGTATTCACGCATGGCTGTGTGCAATGTGCCCAACCATTGTCGTTTATAAATAAATTTTTCAGAGTCGAGCGCCTGTCCATTGGGGACATAGACATTAACAATGCGGCACACTTCTGAATTATTATCGTCATGATAGTCGGCGGCAATAAATCGGCGCTGTGAGTCTTCAGCAGACGGTAAATCTGTTATTACATTTTGCAGCGGTGTTTTGCTGACAATGGCGACGCCGTTATAAGTCTTTTCTCCGGTGGCAACACTATGATACCCATTGTCCAGGAAGGCCGCGTGGGGAAACTCTGCGTCGGGCATTTTCAATTCCTGCAGACAGAGTATGTCGGGTTGCTCGTTGCCCAACCAGTCCAGCACTTGATTCAGGCGCACACGTAATGAATTAACATTCCAACTGGCTATTTTCACTTTACCCCCGCTTCGCTGCGGATTCCAATATCTGTCTATTCGGAATCTTCCGTTTGTTGCTGAACATCGCTCTGCCCGTCCGGCAGGTTGTACCCAGCTTCCTCTAAGCCACTTCTCAAACTCGAATCAGTCAGTGGGGACACGAGGTTGCCACCAATGAATACGCTGGGAGCTGTCATGCTGCCAGTCATATCAAAGATTCGTTTTTGCGCAGCGCGATCTTCAATCAGTGAGCGTTCTTCGGTTGGCACATCCATTTGCTTCAGTCGGAGCAACAGGATTTCACAGCTATTGCAGTTATCCAGGGTGTAGACTACCACCGGATCACGTGGTGCAGCATTCGAACCGCGGCTTTGGGTTCGCTGACCGCTACTAACGCTGTGCTGGAGAATTTCCGATTTGGAGTTTTTTGGTGGTGGCCTGTCTTGATAAGAGACATTACCGTCGGCATCTGTCCATTTGTAGAGCTTGGCTGCGGTGGCCTGCAAACTGCTTGCTCCGAGCGTCATTGCGACCATCATCAGGGAAAAATGTCTAGCAGTCGATTTCATTCTTCATCGGCAATTCTGATCAAGGTTGGCACCAGTATAGCGTAGCGCCGGAGTGATCTCTTGCAGGCGTCGCTAAAATCTGTGAACAATTGTTTAGCTTTCGACAGGTCAATTATGGCCCATTAAGCTCATTTAAGCAGTTTTTCTCCACGTAGCAGGTCTTGCAGGCGTTCCCGTTCCCGGATGACATGAACCTGTGAACCATCCACCATTACTTCCGGCGGACGCGTTCGGGAATTATAGTTAGAGGCCATGACATAGCCGTACGCACCCGCTGACATTACCGCTAACAGGTCATCAGCCTGCAGATCAATGATCCTGTCATAGCCCAGTACGTCAGCTGATTCGCAAACCGGGCCAACTACATCGTATCTGATTCCATTGCCGCCGCTTTCCCGGGTATTAATAATCTGATGATAAGCCTGGTACAAGGAAGGCCGCAGCAAATCATTCATGCCCGCGTCAACAATGGCAAAGTTCTTGTTGTCGTTATTCTTAGTGTATTCAACGCGGGTCAGCAATACCCCGGAGTTACCGGCGATATACCTTCCGGGCTCAATGCCAACCGGCAGCTCGATATTGCGTTTGCTGAGGCAGTCGAGCATTGAATTTACATATATGCCTGCACTTGGCGGCGATTCACCCTGATAGTCGATACCCAATCCACCACCCAGGTCAAGATGTTGAATCTCTACAT
>JAHHOC010000312.1 GCA_018677115.1 Arenicella sp.
ACCTTGCGCGCCACCGGTGCAGCAGCACTGCTGCCACTGCCACCATTTTCTATTATCACAGCAACCGCTATTCTAGGATCATCAACCGGTGCGAATGACACAAATAAGGCATGATCCTTTTCAAATTCCGAAAGTTTCGATTCATCATAGGTCGCTCCCTGCGCGATTGCGACAACCTGCGCCGTGCCGGTCTTGCCGGCAATGCTGTACTGCGCATTTAATGCCGAGCCTCGTGCCGTTCCACGGGGACTCTCCATGACCGCCTGCATGGCTTCGATAACAGTATCAAAATGTGCTTGTTGCAAACTAATATTTTCCAGTAATCTGCCGTGCAACTGTCTTTCCGTATAATTTTCGGAGTCGGTAGTTCCGCGCGACAAATGGTTCACCAGCCGAGGCTCAATTCTGGTTCCGCGGTTCGCCAGAGTCGCGGTCATTACCCCGAGTTGTAAAGGTGTGACTAACATATAACCCTGACCGATGCCGGTGATAACAGTTTCGCCCGGATACCACGGCGACTTGCGCACGCGTTTTTTCCACTCGCGCGATGGCACGAGCCCGGAAGGCTCACCCAGCAGATCAATCCCGGTGCGCTGACCCAGGCCAAAGCGGCTCAAAAACTCGTTGAGTTTGTCAATGCCAAGTGAATTCGCCAGCTGGTAAAAAAACACGTCACAGGACTGAACGATCGACTCGATCATTGAGGTTGTACCGTGGCCATTCCGCTTCCAACACCGATAGCGGTGGCTACTACCCTTGAGCTGATAGTAGCCCGGACAATTAACCGTGGAATTGCGGCTCCATCCATTCTGTAAGCCAGCCAGCGATACCAAGCCCTTGATAGTCGAGCCGGGGGCATAGCGGCCGTTGAGCGCCCTGTTCAACAGCGGCCGGTTTAGATCGTCACGAAACGCATTGTAGGAGCGGTGATCGATACCATTGACAAACTTATTGGGGTCGTAAACCGGGTTGCTGACAAATGCCAGCACTTCTCCGGTGGTCGGCTCTATGGCAACGATTGAACCACGGCGACCCTCCAGGTACTGCCGTGCCTTTACTTGCAGGTCGGCGTCAATATTCAAATAAATGTCATCGCCGCTCACAGGGGGAGCCCGGTCGATAGTTCGTACAATACGCCCGTGCGCGTTGGTTTCAACCTGTTCAAACCCGACCTGACCGAGCAAATCATCTTCATACCTGGCTTCAATGCCCAGCTTGCCGATATATTCAGTGCCCTTATAGGCCTTGTTATCAATGCTTTCCAGTTCTTGCTGGTTAATACGTCCTACATAGCCCAGCACGTGCACCAATTCACCGCCATAAGGGTAGTAACGCTGCAGCCTGGCCTGCACGTTGGCACCCACAAAACGATGCTGATTGACTACAAAGCGTGCAACCTCTTCTTCACTCAGGTTAAGTTTTAGAATCTGTGCCTCGAAATCAGGTCTTGAACGCACTGAACTGGTGAATTTTTTGATCTCATGCGGAGACACCTGAATAATTCTTGCCAGGTCATCCAATAGCGCATCCATGTCCCTGACTTCGGCGGGAAGAATTTCCAGGGTAAACACCGGAATGTTTTCTGCCAGCACCTTGCCTTTGCGATCATATATCTGTCCACGTACCGGAGGCACAGGAATAAGGCGCACGCGGTTATCCGTGGAAAGAACGCTGAAGCGCTGGAACTGATAGATCTGCAGGTACCAGACTCGCACCAGGAGAAAGGTAGTCAGCAATGCCAATAATACAATCAAGCCAATCAGCCGGGAATGAATCAGATTGGTTTCCCGCAGATAATCTTTGAGCTCGAGTTGTTCCATCTAAACGTTGTGGTACGCCTGCCGATCAGGCAATTCGAGCCTGACGCCGCAATTCCTGTAACAGGATATAGACGAAAGGCCAGACCAGCATGCTGCCTATCGCCGGGTAAAAATATGCCACACTGATGTTCAGGTCAGACGTCATTCCATACAACCAACCGGTGATCAACTTGAAAATACCAATAAGCATTCCAATCACCACAGTTTGCTGCCACAGTGACAGTACGCGCAGTTGCAGGTGTGCACTGTTAACGATAAAAGCCAGCGTGGCCAATCCCAAACCGAGTATGCCGAAATTTCGTACTAACAGAACTTCCAGCAGTGTACCGGTGACAAAAGCCACCCAGGGGCGGATTTTTTCCGGTGCCATCAGCGCCCAGTAGATGACTACCAATGCCATCCATTCGGGCCAGAAAGAAAGTATCTGCTCCACCTGTAATATCATCAACACCAGTGCCATGAAAGCAGAAAGCGAAAAGGCCCATAACAGGTTGAAGCGGTCTTTGTTTTTTCTGACCATAGTTGTTAGCGGTTGCTACCGGCG
>JAHHOC010000315.1 GCA_018677115.1 Arenicella sp.
AACCTGACCAGTTGCTCTGCGTCCAGTTCGAAAGTTTGCATGACATCTCGCGGCGGCACTGCGTTGATTGTTTTATTTTTAATAATGCGCTCCAACCACCATTATCATTATCCCAGCGGTCTTAGTCAGATGATAATAGCCGCTTTTTATCGGCACAACGTTGAAAACACGGTAAGCAAAGGTTAAGCGCACTAAACCAGGCCCTTGAGTGATACTAATAGCAGCGACAGGATTATGCTCGATTTATTAAAAAAGCCCCATTTGCCGGGTGCCTGGGCCATTCTCACGCACCTCGCTAGCGCTCGGCTGACGTCGGGGATCAGACTCAGCAACAAAATTGGATAGATTGATGCCAATCAAGCGAATCGGCTTACCGCCCACCTCAGTTTTTTTCAGCAAAGTTGGTAAGCCAGCCAGCATTTGCACTTCAGTCTGGATCAGCTGAGTGCCGGTATGACTGCGCGTCACTATCTTAAAATCGGCATAGCGGACTTTGAGCGTCAGGGTACGCGCAGCCAAATTTTTTTTGGTCATAGTCTGCTCCAGGCCGGCCGCGAGCCGCTGCAGGGTTTGCCAAACAAGTTTTTTGTCACGCACATCATTTTCGAAGGTGGTTTCCGAACTTAGCGACTTCCTTTGCCGCGATGCTTTCACCGGACGATCATCAATCCCGCGGGCAATACTATAATAATAGTTACCAACCCGGCCGAACCGGGTCTGCAATTGAATCTGGCTGAATTTTCTCAAATCAGCGCCGGTATATACACCGAGTTCATGCATCTTCTTTTCGGTGACTTTACCAATTCCAAAGAATTTACGGATTTCCAGTTGCTCAATGAAGGCCTGCGCGGCCTCAGGCCGGATAACATAGAGCCCGTCCGGCTTATCCATATCAGAGGCAATTTTGGCCAGAAACTTATTGTATGAAATACCGGCCGACGCAGTGAGCTGCAATTCATTGTTTATCTGTTGCTTGATCGCGCGGGCGACTTCCGTAGCCGAGCCATATTGACTGGCATAAGCAGTTACATCCAGGTAGGCCTCATCCAACGACAAGGGCTCGATCATCGGAGTGTATTGCCGAAATATGCGGTTAATGTGTTGCGAAGCTTCGCGATAGGCATCGAAGCGGGGCTTGACGAACACCGCATCGGCACACAATTTCAATGCACGAGACGAGGGCATGGCAGAATGCACACCGAATTGGCGCGCCTCGTAACTACAGGCCGCTACCACTCCGCGGCGTTCCGGCCGACCGCCAACTATCAGCGGCCGTCCGCGATACTGCGGATTATCACGTTGCTCAACCGACGCGTAAAACGCGTCCATATCAATGTGAATTATTTTACGCATGCTGAACGGACTATGCGCTCAGACAATCTGCCAATCTATCGGCGTGCGACCATGTGCCACCAAATAGTCGTTGGCCCTGGAGAAGTGTTTACAGCCAAAAAACCCCCTGTGCGCAGATAACGGCGAGGGGTGTGGTGCATGTAATACCAGATGGCGCTGCCGATCAATCACTTGGCCTTTTTTTTGCGCGTAAGCGCCCCACAACAAAAACACCACGTTGCTTGACTTCGAGTTGATCTCCGCCACTACATGATCAGTGAATCGTTCCCAGCCTCGGTTTTGGTGACTGCCGGCCTGGCCGCGCTCGACAGTTAATACACTGTTAAGTAATAACACCCCCTGGTTTGCCCATGCCTGGAGATTTCCGTGCTGCGGAATGCTACAACCAAGATCAGACTGCAATTCCTTGTAGATATTTTTGAGTGAGGGGGGGATGCCGACTCCATGAGGAACGGAGAAACAAAGCCCATGAGCCTGGTTGGGACCGTGATACGGATCCTGTCCAAGTATGACTACCTTAACCTGATCCAGCAGAGTAGCATTCAATGCGCTGAAAATATTATCGCCACTAGGATAGATGACTTTCCCATTGGCTTTTTGCGCTCGCAAATACGCCGACAGGCGCTGCATATACTCCTTTTCGAACTCAGCATGCAAATGTGCCAGCCACTGAGGCTTGAGCTTAATAGTACGGTTCATGCTTTGATTTTACATCAGCTTGCAGTTTTCTTGCGCGGCTGATTATCAACCAAAACGGCGCTCATGGCTTGACGGGAAGGAACAAGACATCACGTTACCAAACCGTATAACGGCTTGGCAGCGGCGCATCTTGAGTCTACAGTGGGCAATGCCAATACGGCATATCAATGATCTTAAGCTATCCAAATCCATCACTCCGAGGAAACATCAATGCCATTAAAGAACACATCACAAGCAAATCTAGTAAAGACTATGCTGTTGGTCATATTGACTGCCTTAAGTTTCAGCGCCAACGCCGGTCATCATGGCGACGCTGAACACAAGGCCAAAAAAATGATGGACAAAAAGCATGCCACCGATAAGTCCGCGATTAAATCCGCCGTAGCCGACAAAGACAACAAGAAGGCAATAAAGGCGAAGACAGAAATCAAACAGCAAGCCGAGGCGGAAGAGGCTGAAATTGAAAGTGAAGGCAGCCCAGGAGCTGACAATTCCGACGGCTAGAGTCTGCTTACCAACTGATAAAAGAGCCCGGTAATCGGGCTTTTTTTGTGGCGGGTGCGCCCTTAAAAACATAAATCGACGACGTTGCTTGTTTTATAATCGTCTTGTCAAAACAAATAACCTTAAGGAGAAACACATGATTCAAGTAGGCGAAAACATACCTGCGGTCAGCATCACGATCATCCGCGGTGGCGAGCAGAAAACGGTCGCAGCAAATGACTACTTTTCCGGAAAAAAAGTGGTTTTGGTGGCAGTGCCCGGCGCCTTCACTCCAACATGCTCAGAGTCACACCTTCCGGGCTTTGTGGTTAAATATGATGAAGTCATCGACAAGGGCGTCGACGAAGTAATATGCCTGTCGGTTAACGATTCATTTGTTATGAAGTCCTGGCAGGAAGCACAGAATGCGGAGAAGATAACCATGCTGGCAGATGGCGGTGCCACCTTCACCCGCTCGCTGGGTCTGGAAATCGACACTGGCGATTTTGGCGGAGTACGCTCGCGGCGCTATTCCATGGTGATCGACAATGGTGTGGTAACCGTTCTGAATGCAGAAGAAAAAACCGGATTTGAAGTTAGCGATATAGACACTCTATTGGATCAGCTTTAGCACCGGTTTGTGCAGTTGAATATATAAGGCCCGGTTGCGATGTGCGGTCGGGCCTTTTTCAAATTAGGCCGGGAAATGGATGCGCGCTAAAGCGGGTAAGGTTCGTCCGAAACAATGCGTGCCATGCCGTTTATTAAGCGATACAGGGCCCACAACCAGACTGTGCATAAAATTGCATAGCCAACCAGAACAGGAATCATGATAAAACCAAACACAGTCCACGCCAGAGTCCACCAGAAGGTTCTGATCGCATTGGTATAGTGGCTGTGGAACACTGTGCCGCTGGCCGCTTTCCGTTTGACCATGGCCCACACCCCACCAAACAACATTGGAATAGCGGTAAATAAACCGAGTATCAGCAGCATATAAGCAATCAGCGCATGAGTTTTAGCACTGCTCTCGGGGGAGTCGATATGGGTGACAGATGTGCTCATAGTTACTCCAGCTGGATTTGATTGGGATACAAGATGGTATCTATTAACGAAAATATAAGGCTGTTCCAGTAAAAATCAATAGTTGTAAGGTGCTGGCAACAGTTTGCGTACGCAGCCCTGAGGTTGAGTTATCATTTGAATACTCAGGCCGATTAAGTGTTTTTATGCACAGAGCCAAAGCAGCCCAAACAT
>JAHHOC010000316.1 GCA_018677115.1 Arenicella sp.
ACTTACCACAGTGGTTACGCCATAAAAATGCTCCGGGCGGTCTATCCCACAATACAAATCACCCAGTTGAGGAACATAAACCACGGTCTGGCTTTCGAGCTTTCCCGGATACATGGTTTCCTGTGAAGGCAAGAATAATAAATCCGCATCCACTTCTGCCAGCAAGCGCGAATCAACTTCAGGGGTGGATGGGTAATTTCCAAAGTCTTCGTTATCACCAAATTGCGTCGGGTTAACGTAAATACTCACTACGACAAAATCAGTTTTTTGCTTTGCCAGCTTGACCAGCTCTATATGACCGGCATGCAAGTTTCCCATGGTTGGCACGAAACCGATGGTCTTTCTGCCATTGCGGGCAGCGCCAACCGCCGCCCGCAAAGAGGAAACTCTCTGCACTTTATTCATTAGATGCCAGCCTTAATCAAACGAGTGTTGATCCGCAGGGAACTGCCCCGTCTTGACTTCGTCAATATAGTTAGACACCGCTGCGGCAATGGAATCTGTCCCCTGCATAAAATTCTTGCAGAATTTAGGACTTTTCTTTGGGTAGATGCCGATCATATCCTGCAGAACCAAAACTTGCCCATCACAGTGCTTGCCCGCTCCGATGCCGATAGTTGGAATGGCAATTTCGCCGGTAATTCGTTTCGCCAAAGCCCGCGGCACAGCTTCCAGCACTACCGCTGATGCACCTGCTTGCTGCACACGCAAAGCGTCTTCAACTAATTTGTCAGCTGCCTCGCCACGCCCCTGGACCTTAAAGCCGCCCAATTGGTGAACCGATTGTGGAGTCAAACCAATATGCGCACATACCGCGATGCCGCGCTCAGTTAGAAAGCGTATCGTCTCCACCTGCAATTCACCGCCTTCAAGTTTGATGACATGCGCGCCAGCACGCATTAACTTAACCGCGTTCCTGTACGCCTGCTCCTTGCTTACCTGATAGCTTCCGAACGGCATGTCGCCGACAATCATAGAATTTTTCACTCCGCGCGCCACACACTGAGTGTGGTAACAACTGTGCTCAATTGTCACCGGCACCGGTGTATCGTGCCCCTGCATGACCATGCCCAATGAGTCTCCAACCAGAATCGCATCGATACCAGCTGTATCAAGCACCGCGGCAAAACTGTAATCATAGGCTGTTAGCCAGGTGATTTTGTTGCCCTCCTGTTTCATCTTGCTGAGGGTGGTAACGGTTACTGACATGAGTATCCTCGTTAGCGCTTGTGTATTAAGGTTTCAGTTACAGCGCTTCAACCATCGGATTGAAGTAGTGCTTGCCGGCTTCTATTCTAGCAATATGCTGCACTAAAGATGTGTAATGTGATTCATTATCTACCGGATTGATCTCAGCTGCATTAATAATCAACAGCGGTGTTCGCTGATAACGATGAAAGTAATCCGTATAAACATCACTTAACCGCTGCAGGTAGCTGGCATCCATACCAAACTCATACTTTATTCTGCGCTTATGAATCCGCTCAATTAGGACATTGGTTGGTGCCTGCAGGTAAATAACCAGGTCAGGTGTTGGCACCTCAATATTCAGGTTCCGGTAAACCTGCTGATAAAGCTTAAACTCATCCTCATCGAGATTTATGCGCGCAAACAGCGGATCCTTTTCCAGCATGAAATCAGCCACTCTTCCGGGCCTGGAAATGTCCTCTTGAGCCACTTGCTGAAGCTGCCCCACGCGCTGGAACAGGAAAAACAACTGAGTGGCAAGCGCGTATTGACGCGGAGCCGCATAAAAGCGCTCAAGAAACGGATTTTCAGCGGGTTTCTCGAGTAACAGAGATGAATCAAAACTGGCCGCCAGTTTATGCGCCAGACTTGACTTGCCGACGCCGATTGGCCCCTCGATCACAATGTATTTGGAGTTTAGGGCGTGCTTTGAAGAAGGTTCCTGGGCTGTCAAACCGTATGCAATGTTATTGGTTCTGGACTCAATCTTTAGTATAAATAACTTTAATAAAAACTGGCGTTAATTTTAGCGTATTATTGCCCCCGCAAGTCCGTCGATGATAAGTAGCAAGGCTTAAAAACCCTGCCTTCGATCCGGACTTAATCGGCGCTCAGGCGTCATAGCAAATCATGGAACCCTCATGCGGAAACTAATTCTCTTCATTCATGCCCTCAGTATCAGCGTTTGCAGCTTTACAGCGCTGGCTGATACTCCTTCCTTCACCTACGTCGAACTGGAA
>JAHHOC010000337.1 GCA_018677115.1 Arenicella sp.
GCCTGTGACTGTCCGACAATTCCGTAGGTCATTTCGACCACGAACATGGTGGCATTAATGGCAATCACAGTCAGCAACACCCTTTTGAACGAGCTGCTGACTCCTGCAAAATCGGAATTACAGTGACAATCTGCAGACATAAAGTTCTAGTAGCAAGCGGTAGTAACAGCCAACATTTGATCATGAACTACCGGCGTAGCAGCAAGTATGTTGCCGCTAAGCAGATAGTGATCGTCGCCATTGAGTCCGCTTACTATACCGCCCGCCTCTTCCACCAGCAATGCTCCCGCTGCGATATCCCAAATACTTAAATCCGCTTCCCAAAATCCTTCGTAACGGCCTGCCGCCACATAGGCGAGGTCCAGCGCAGCCGCCCCAAGGCGACGGATGCCGCTGGTCTGCAGGGCCAATAAACCTCGCAGCGTACCGACAAAACTATCTAATCGCTGTAACCGATCACCGCTATAGGGCACGCCCGTTGCCAACAATGCACCGCTCATCTGCCCGGCATTACTAACCTGAATTGGACTCCCATTCAAGTATGCGCCACCACCGCGTATCGCACTAAACAGCTCATTCTTACAGGGATCATAAATCACCCCGATATCCACCTTGCCGGCACGTAACACAGCAATGGATACCGCGTAATGCGGAATCGAGCGGAGAAAATTTGTGGTGCCATCAAGCGGATCCACCACCCACTGGTACTCTCCTTCGGTATGCTGATGATCACCATACTCCTCGCCCATGAATCCATGCTCGGGAAAGTGCTGGTTGACTATAGTGTAAATAGTCTTTTCAGCTGTTCTGTCTACCTCGGAAACATAGTCGTTGAGACTTTTTTGCTCGACTTTTAGCTGGTCGATATGGCCTGCGGCAGCGAGAATAGCAGCCCCGGCCTCACTCGCAGCCGTTACCGCCACGTCCAAAATCTTGTTTCCTGTCACCGCTGCTGTCATATTCCAGCGATGATAGTCATATGAGGCCACTTTGACCACAAAAAAAGGTGACCAGTCAATGCGGGTCACCTCTGAAGTACTGTTGTTCAGTTAATGGCTACTGTAGAAAGCATCCAGGCCGTGCGGAATCAGTAAACCTACATTGGTCACCACAGAATCAATATCCTTTTCGCCAGCTTCTGCGGTAAGCCAACCCTGGATTGTGCCAATCAGCGCACCGGAATAGAAATCGGAGATTGTATCCATTTCCTTTTTGTCGAAATTGTGCCGAAACAATACCCTAACCCGATCCGATATCACCGACGACATAGTAGCCTTCAAATAAGACAGGCACTGGATGCCGGCCTGACCAGTGAAAGCGGCGCGCATCATGTTACGCTCCTTATCGCACTCCTCAAGAATAAAGCGAAAACCCCGTTCAACAACTTCTTCCCGGCTTAAATCAGTACGTTTGAGAATGGTCTCGAAATTTGCCTTGCTTCTCGCGAACATAGCCTCGATCCGTGTTAACAGTATCGATTGTTTACTGTCGAAGTTAGAGTAGAATGTCTGGCGGCTGACGCCCGCAGTGCGGGTAAGCTCACCGATGGTGATTTCGTCAATCGTTTTGCTCTGCAAGTGATGCGCGAGGGCAACCTGCAGTTTTTCTTGGCTTCGTCGTTTACGTAGGTCCATTGTTTACCTGTATGCTGGAATTTATTCTATTTGCGAAGCCGACGGTTGCGAGGTCGCTGCAACTGCTATTCAATGAGAATTGGTTTACTGAACCATACCCTCGAATAGCGACTTCGGATTCGAGAGTAATTAGACACTGATACCAATAACTATAGAATGCGTTTTTGACCAATGTTACGAAACTTAACAAACCGACCATTACGCAAATTCATTACATTACGATATATTGCATGATTTATGTTATTTAACATGTTGAAAATAAAGCAATTATTCACATATATTTTGTGTGGTGCCTTAATCGCCTGTGCGACCGTGGACAGCAGCCGAAGCTGGCCGGAAAATATTCCTAGCCGAGCCTTTTTTGTAGACATTTATCATCAAACCACTGATCCGAACCCCAGTATGGCCATGCTCGAAAGGCATCTGACTTGGATAAAACGGTTTTACCAGGGTTCCATGCTCTATCCCCTGGGCTGGAATCGCATGACTGAGCTGCTGGTAGCAAGCCTGCCCGGGCAGCAAGATAAACAGGAGGCGGCCGAACGACTTTATAATCTTGGCAAGCGGATTTCTGTCGAGTGGGCTCAGGACAACCACGTACGCAATATAGATTCCTCCAATGTGGCTACTTGGGGAAATGCCTTAAAAACATCTGCAGAGAAAATGGAACAAATAGAATTTATAGGTCGTGTAGAGCAAGACGTGGAAGATTTAATCGCCAGACGGCTCGATCCATCTGAAATTACCCGCGAAAGATATTATCCGCCGGACGACTATGATAACTTCTAATCTGTGATGATTTTGGATGTCAACAGGTGGTGTCTAGGGATGTCGGGCCCGGTCAGTAAACTAAGCATGCGCAACAGTAATTACCAGCTCCGCCTGAGAACTGTCTTACTATTGTTTTTTTTCGTGCCCTTGGGG
>JAHHOC010000346.1 GCA_018677115.1 Arenicella sp.
CGTGTCAGTGTCAGCGAGCCACCCAGCTTGGCCTCGATTAGTTCGGCGGTTTTTTTGGCGTCATCGCCCTGGAACTGCACACCGACACCACGCGGGCGGTTGCCCAGCGCTCCGGGGGGGCTGATCCATATTACTTTGCCCGTTATGTGTATGGGATCCGGAAGATCCATTACATGCACCAGCAGAAACAGCTCATCGCCCAGGTTATGGTCTTTTTTTGACGGCACAAACAATCCACCGTTTTCGACAAACGGCATATAAGACATATACAGGGCCTGCTTGTCCTTGATCGCAATCGAAATCATCGCGTTGCGATCCGCCGGAGTGGCTTTCTTTGGTGGTTGTTGATCGGCCATATAGTAGTTTTATACGTGTTATTGGATGCGACTACAAGCCCTCAAAAGAGGTAATTAGGCGCTTCTGGACAACCGTTTATCAGGCTGGAAGCCGTTGAAATTTAACCGACACAGTCTCCAGCACCAGCAATTCATCCACGGTAGTGCTTAACATCCGCCTCGCATAGATTAATTCGTCGATGAGCTCGAGTAATCTGGGCTGCGAAATCTTGTTGCTGACTGTCTGCAGCCAACTCAATTGAACCGGAAAAAATACCTGTGGCGGTGTTTCGGTCAAACAGCAACGCAACAAATCAGTAGTCAACTTTTGCAGGATGTTAACGGTCTTTAAACCCCCGGTCTGTTGCCAGGATCGGGCCACGGTGACTGCATCGTTGCGCTGGTTCCATAGGCTGTTGACCGAGTTGAACACAGACTTCAAGGTTTCCATGTATTGCTCTTCAAAATATTGCTGTGCCAGCAAGGGATGATTGTCACTCAGAGCAAGATGTGTATCGATCTCAGCTTGCGGTACAACCCCCTGCCCGATCAGCCACGATCTGGCCACCTCGGTTTGAGGAGCACGCAGGGTGATTATGCTGCAACGACTTCGTACCGTCGGCGCCAGCCTGGCGACTTCATCGCTCAGCAAGATGAACACGGTGTTGGCTGGTGGCTCTTCCAGATTTTTTAACAGGGCATTGGCCGCGTTGCGGTTCATGGTTTCGGCATAGGCGATCAGGACCACGCGTGTGGTGGCAATATGCGGATGGGTGTCCAGAGCCTTACCCAATGAACGAACCTGATCGATGGTGATAGTGCGCCTGGGTTTGCCGCCATGTTGTTCAAGGTAGCGCCGTGCATGCGAACCCAGTGCGTCATTGGTAACTTCACATTCGGGCAACAGCACATGAAAATCAGGGTGCGACCCGGCATTAAATAACGCCACAGATTGAGCGTGGTCGGCCGTTAGTACATGATGCGCAAAAGCCAGAGCTGTTGCCTGTTTGCCAAGACCGGGATTGCCGGCAAACAGATACGCGTGATTGGAGCGCGCGGAATCACTGGTCAGGCTGTGCCAGACTTTCTCATTCCACGGATAAATAGTCGGTTTGAAGTCAGTCACGGGAAATGAAAAAGTTTTCCAGTGTTTCAATTATCAATGCTTCCACCCGCTCCAGACTGGCACTGGCATCGATTATCTTTATACGCTGTGGATGGGTTTCTGCGAGGCTCAGGTAGCAGTCGCGGACCCGCTGCTTGAACTCAACATGTTGTTGCTCGAAACGGTCAGGCTGACTGCGTTGGCCCGCCCTGCTCTGCCCCAGTGATACCGGCAAATCCAGCAACAGGGTCAGGTCCGGTCGCAGGCTGCCTTGTACGCTCTGTTCCATCTCACCGATGTCGGCCATACTGAGTCCGCGACCAGCACCCTGATAGGCATAGGTAGCATCGGTGAAGCGGTCACAGAGCACCCATTCGCCCTTCGACAGGGCGGGCTCAATTACCTCAATAATGTGTTGCGCTCGGGCAGCAAAAATCAGCAGCAATTCGGCTTTGTCGCCAATTAACTCGTCGCCAGAACTGAGAAGCAGTTGTCTGATCTTCTCGCCAAACGCCGTGCCTCCCGGCTCACGAGTTTTAACAAAAGATATTTTCTGCTCTGCTAAAAACCGCTCAACCACAGCAATATTGGTGGATTTGCCGGCGCCATCCTGCCCTTCAACGGTGATGAATTTCCCCCTGCCTGCCATCAGTTTCCACCGCGATTGGAGGAGAAGGGTTTGCGCTTGCCGCCGAGTTGGTACTTGATTACCGCTTCATTATGCTCTTTCAGGTCACGCGAAAAATAATGTGTGCCGTCGCCTTTGCCGACAAAATAAAATGCCTCTGTGGCAAGCGGATTGGCGGCAGCCAACACGGCGGCCTCACCGGGCATGGCGATCGGTGTAGGCGGCAATCCATAGCGCGTGTAGGTGTTGTATTTGGTATCAGTGGTGAGATCCTTGCGGCGAATATTGCCGTCATAGGCATCGCCCATGCCGTAAATGACGGTGGGATCGGTCTGCAGTTTCATGCCCACCCGTAAACGGTTATTAAACACGCCGGAAATCTCCGGCCGCTCTTCCGGCACACCGGTTTCCTTTTCGATAATGGAAGCCATGATCAGCAACTGGTAGGGCGTTTGCACTAGCACGTCGTCAGCCCGTGACTGCCACGCTTGCTGCACGATCTGTTGTTGACGCTCAAAGGCC
>JAHHOC010000368.1 GCA_018677115.1 Arenicella sp.
CTCCAGTAGAGCTTCATAGTGCGCCTCGTCAGAGCTACGCACTCCAGTTATATTGGGTGCCATATCGGATATTACAAGGTCGATGGGTCGGCCTGCCAACAGCTTATCGAGTTGTTGCAAAATCTCCTCATCCTGAAAATCGCCTTTAATAAAATCCACATGGTCAATCGGGTTCATGTCCAGCAGATCAATCGCTATCACAGTACATTTTGCGGCAAAACGCCTGGCGATATATTGCGACCATCCACCGGGGGCAGCGCCAAGATCAACTACTACCATGCCCGGCCGCAGCAGTTTGTCCTGTTGGTCGATTTCCTGCAATTTGAAAACCGCACGTGAGCGATAACCCTGGCTGGTCGCCTTTTTTACGAAAGGATCATTAACGTGTCGCCTGGCCCATTCACCGGTTTTGTTGCCTTTTCGTGCCATAAATGATGATTTTCCCTACAGAACCAGTAGAATTGCGCGTCGCCAACTTGAATGACCAGTTACAGCACGGAATTATGACACTTAGCGGAAAACAAAAGAACTATTTGCGCGGTATTGCGCATAACAGAAGCCCGGTGGTAAGCATCGGCAATAAGGGGTTTACCGATGCGGTATTGAAGGAAGTTGAGCTGGCGCTTGATAAACATGAGTTGATAAAAATAAAATTGCCCGGCGGCAGCAAGGCGGGAAAACTGGCACTTCTGGACAAGATCACAGATGCGAGCGGCAGCGAATCAGTGCAATTGATAGGGCGCGTCGCCGTACTGTTCAGAGCAGGAGACGAGGCAGTTATCACGCTGCCGAGCATTTAGCACAAAAACCGCCGCTGGCTCTGTTCAGGCGTCGTAGCCGACTTCCAGGATTTCGTAGGTTTTTTCGCCACTCGGTGCGTCGAAAGTGAAATCATCACCCTCAAATTTGCCAATCAGTGCCTTACCTATCGGTGAACTAAGTGAAATCAGGCCGTTACTGATATCAGCTTCCAGGTCACCCACCACCTGGTAACTGACTTCTTTATCTGCCTGCTCGTCGTATAACTTGACCTGTGCGCCGAACACAACCTTGCCGCCGGCGTTAAGCTTTGACGGATCTATGACTTCTGCAATGCTGAGTTGCGATTCAAGCTCCTTGATTCGGCCTTCGATAAAACCCTGTTGCTCCTTGGCAGCGTCATATTCGGCATTCTCTGACAGGTCGCCATGTGACCGGGCCTCGGCAATAGCGCTGATCACCTTGGGGCGATCAACGCTTTTCAATTTCTTCAGCTCGGCGCGTAATCGCTCCGCGCCTTTGGCAGTTAGTAATACTCGTTGCATCGGTAAATTCAGTTGACGGTTAAGTGTAAGTCCTGCAGCCGGGTAACCCGCATGGCGGCATGCGCTTTATGCGCTTCGACCATCGCCCGGGCCGCTGCGATATTAGTGAAGTAAGTGATCTTGTGCATCAGGGCTTCTCGTCGAATTGTATACGAATCGGCCAGACTTTCGGTATTAGATGTGGTGTTAATCACCAGATCCGCATTACCGTCGATAATCATATCGACAATATGCGGCCTACCTTCCTTTACTTTATTCACTTCACGGACCTCGATTCCCGCCGCATCGAACGCCTTCGCAGTGCCGCCGGTACCGTAAATGTTAAATCCGGCCCCGGACAGGTAGCGGGCCAATTCAATGGCGATGGCTTTATCGTCGTCGCGCACGCTGAACAGAACATTCCCGGTTTGCGGAATATTCGAACCCGCGCCCTGCTGGGATTTGTTGTAGGCTTCGCCGAAGCTGTTACCAACACCCATTACTTCTCCGGTACTTTTCATTTCCGGGCCGAGAATTGTGTCAACACCGGGAAACTTGACGAACGGGAAGACAGCCTCTTTGACAGAAAAATACCCAGGGATAATTTCACTCTGTATATTCTGTTGCTTCAGGCTGTTGCCCACCATACACAGAGCGGCCACCTTGGCCAGCGGGCGCGAGGTCGCTTTCGACACAAAAGGGACCGTGCGCGACGCACGCGGATTGACTTCCAGAACATAAATATCTTCTCCCTTAATGGCAAACTGCACATTCATCAGACCAACCACGTTCAGCGCCAATGCCATTTGCTGCGTCTGTTCACGCAGGCGGTCCTTAATGCCCTCCGTCAAACTGAATGGAGGCAGCGAGCAGGCCGAATCACCGGAATGCACTCCTGCCTCTTCGATGTGTTCCATAATGCCCCCAATCACCACCTGGCTGCCATCGCAAATTGCATCCACATCAACTTCTATTGCATCGTTCAAAAACCGGTCCAGTAACACTGGCGATTCATTGGAGACCTGAATTGCAACGCGCATATAGTTTGACAGCGCCGCACGGTCATGGACGATTTCCATTGCCCGGCCACCTAACACATAAGATGGTCGAACCACCAACGGGTAACCAACTTCTTCCGCCAGAGTAAGTGCACTTTCTTCGCTGGAGGCAATCCGGTTCGGTGGCTGCTTGAGTTTCAACTCATTCAACAATGCCTGGAAATGCTCGCGGTCTTCGGCATTGTGGATCGCCTGTGGCGAAGTGCCAATGATTTTTGTTCCCTGCTCCTGCAATGGCCGGGCCAATTTAAGCGGGGTCTGGCCGCCATATTGCACAATCACGCCTGTAGGATTCTCTTTATGTACAATTTCCAGCACGTCTTCCAATGTGAGTGGCTCGAAGTACAGGCGGTCCGAAGTGTCGTAATCGGTTGACACAGTTTCCGGATTGCAATTGACCATAATCGTCTGATAACCATTCTCACGTAACGCCATGGAGGCATGTACACAGCAGTAATCGAACTCAATGCCCTGACCAATTCGATTAGGTCCACCACCTAACACCATGATTTTATTAGTTTCTTCTGGTTCCGCCTCACACTCGTGCTCATAAGTGGAGTAGAGATAAGCGGTCGCTGTCGCGAACTCTGCAGCACAGGAATCGACGCGCTTGTATACCGGGCGAACTTCCAGTTGATGACGTCTGGCACGAAAATCCTGCTCCGACAATTTCAGTAATTCTGCTAGCCGCACATCCGAAAAGCCCCTGCGCTTCCATTCGTAGACCTGCCCGGCATGTAAGTTATCGGGATCGGCTTGGCTGATTTCCGCCTCGGTTAATATCAGGTCTACAATCTCAGCCAGAAACCAGGG
>JAHHOC010000377.1 GCA_018677115.1 Arenicella sp.
GGTGTAGGCAAACATGGCGTCTTTGGCCATAGAGTATTCAACCCAGCGGTTACGTGACTCAATATCCATGGGGCTAAGCTTCCAGCGCTTTTTCGGGTCGTCTAAGCGCGCCTGAAAGCGACGCTCCTGCTCTTCGTCACTGACCGAAAACCAGTACTTGATTAAAATAATGCCGGAGCGTATCAGCATGCGCTCAAACTCCGGGCAGGTGTGCAGGAATTCCTGATACTCGTCTTCAGTACAAAATTCCATAACCCGTTCTACACCTGCGCGGTTGTACCAGCTGCGGTCAAATAACACGATTTCGCCAGCAGCGGGCAGATGTGGCACATAGCGCTGAAAATACCATTGGGTTTTCTCTCGCTCAGTGGGTGTGGCCAATGCAACCACGCGGCACACCCGCGGATTGAGAAACTCAGTGATACGTTTGATCACGCCACCCTTGCCGGCGGCATCTCGGCCTTCGAAAATCACCACCACCTTTTTGCCCTCGGCACGCACCCATTCCTTCAGCTTAATGAGCTCTTCCTGTAATTTCAGCAGCTCGGTTTCATAAATTTTATTATCGATTTTTTCCTCACCGTTCTTCGAGGATTTAGAATCCGACTTTTTGTGTTTAGCCATAGGGATGCGGTTTTGGGCAGTTTTGTTTCACGGACCTAGAGTAGCATTTATGGTGATGGCTTGTTAAGTGGTGGCGCATTATCGGACGGGAGAGGGAACATCGCCGCCAAAGCCGCTGGCAAATTGCCAAACAAGGATTGCTCAGTTCAGATAAATAAGCTCATCGAGGTTGTAAAAAGATAAACTATGATCAGGATAACCCACGCCAGAACCCAATTACGATTCTTGATCCTCATTGACTTGCACCATTTAAAAAATCCTATTATTGTCAGCGGCCATGGGAGTTTCAGGGAGCGAGATGGCTGGAGCCAATTTAATTTTGGCAGTTTTAACCGATCTACGAATTCCCGTTTCGGAACGTAGGCAATCCAACGCCAGTCTGGGTATAATTAACTGATAAACACTGTATTTCGAATTGAGGAGCATTCATGAAGCTTAAACCCCTATCAATTGCGTTCGCTTTGACCAGCACGCTGGCGGTTTCCAGTGCATCAGTCGCTCAATCCGGCAGCGAGCTGTTTCCACCCAACGCCGAACCCGGTCGTTGTTATGCGCGCGCTTTAGTACCAGCCAAGTATCAGGACAGCACTGAGCAGGTGCTGGTCAGTGAGGCTAGCGAGTCGATTAAAGTCATCCCTGCAAAATACCAGACCAGCACCGAAACTGTGTTGGTGCGCGAAGCGTCAAGCCGTATCGAAACGACGCCGGCCACATACAAAACGGTGACTGAACAAATAGTCGACACTCCGGAAACCATCAAACTGGTTGCGGTTCCTGCGACCTATAAAGAAGTCACAGAGCGCGTATTGGTTAAGCCTGCTTCGACAATCCTCAAGCCCATCGCCGCCGAATATGGCACGGTGACTGAAGAGGTGCTGGATAAGCCGGCTCATACAGTGTGGAAAAGAGGTAGCAGTTTTACCAATCAGTCAATTCAAACCAGCATTGACCAAAGCACTGGCGAGATTATGTGCCTGGTTGAAGTGCCTGCATCGTACAAAACCATCATCCGTCGTGTGCTGCTGAAACCAGCCACAACAGAGGTGATTGAGTTACCCGCTCAATACGCAATCGTTAAGCGCACCGTAATAGATACGCCTGCCACAACCCAAAAAGTGGTCGTTCCGGCGACATATAAAACCGTATCGCGTCAGGTGATTGATCGGCCTGCCAGTAGCCGGGTGGTGGAAATTCCAGCCGAGTATGCCGAAGTCACCGTAACCAAACAGGTAAGCGAGGCACAAACTGTGCGCACTCCAATTGCGGCGGTTTATGACACTGTGCCGACGCGCACCAAGGTGGCTGATGAGCAACTGGTGTGGCGCGAAGTGTTGTGCGATGTGAACATCACCCGCGATGTGGTTGTTCAGCTGCAAACCAAACTCAAGGAAGCCGGTCATTATCGCTTCGAGATTGATGGAATCTGGGGAAAAGGCACACAGAGAGCGATTAACAATTTCTCGGACGCCAACGGCTTGCCCAGCGGCTCAAACTACATAGTAATGGAGGCGGTTAGGGCTCTGGGCATTGGAATCTAAGCGTTAAGCGTACAAGTTTTACACTAATATGACGCGGCTATCATTCGATGGTCGCGTTTTTTCATGTTTATTCCCTCGGCTTAGCGGGCCAGTGTATACACAAATTTCAATGAGTACTGCTCGTCTCGAAACGGGCTGTCGTCATAGACGGCGAAAATATCTAGCCCCTTGCGCGCCCGGCGGATGTACGCCAACCGATACGAATCACCATTGTCATTGTCGATATAACGACCGGCAAGTGCGTGCTCGGGACTGATATCCCACGAACCAACCAGCACGAGCTGCTCAAATGTACCGAAGCTGCGGCTCTTTTCCCCCGATAGTTTCAGGTACAGGTTATTGCGTGGCCGCCAGCGCATGGACGCCGCCATGTACTCATAGTCACCACGGCCAAGCTCTCCCCAGTCGTATTGCAGGCCTGTGGAAAAACGGCTGCTCCTGGTGTTGAAGTCCAGTCTTGTAGAGTAGTAGCGATCCGGGTTCAGTTGTTCCCCGAATTCACCCACGGTGTCGGTCACAGGACGGTAAGGCCCATCCTCGGCATAGAAACCAAAGAGGATATCATTGTTGAACTCCACTGACCCGCCACTGTAATAGTTTCTTTCCTGCAGCTGCCCCAAATCTGTTTCACGGTATTTGGCGCCGACGTAGGCGTCAATCTTCCGCCAAATCGGACCGGATCTTTCTCTCGAGTAGCCGGTGGTCAGCGAAGCACCCCTTGTGCCCGGCAGGTCTGCATCGAGCAGCGCGTTTGCCGGGAAATAGTCAGCCTCGTACTTATCTGCCTTAAGCGAAACGTAGGAATGATCTCCGCTCCAGCCGATCTTGCCCTGGAAGTGGCTGCCATCGCCATCGACAAGATCAGGGTAGGTGACATCGGTGGTGGACGTTATTGCTCCATAAAACGAGTAGTTAAGCCCGGATGGCTGCCGACCGCGTAATTGTGCTACTGCCAGAACATTATTAAACGGCTCCTGCCGCGTGCCAACAAGGGTGACGATGGCCGAATTGGTTGGGTTCAACTCGTACAGCATTCGCCCGGCAACATCCACGCGATCGCCAGGCGCCTTGGTAGCCAATACTCCGAACTTGGTGCGGCCGATTCGACCAAAGGCCTTTCCACCAACATCAAAGTTGGCCACCCGGTTAGAGTAAAAAAACTGATTTTCGTCTTTGGCGCTGCTGAGATAGCCTGCACCCTCGACAAAAAACGGCCTGTTTTCATCGACCTCCTTTTCCGAATAAGAAAAGCTGATATCTGTCACGGCGTCCTCAACCTGGCTGAAGTCGGGATTCAGCGAGATCATTGTGGTCAGATCCTGGCGTGGCTGATAGCGTATATCGATGCCCGCTGTAGTGAAATTATCATCTATCTGGCCTTTGCGATCGGGAATGTTCTTTCCGACCAGCGCAAAAGGCATCAGTGTCCATGCTTGCTTGGCCGATGGCCGGCGCAGCGCAAGACCGCGAAGTTGGCCCATCTTTTCGGCACGATATTGCGGTGTTAAGTCTGCCCAGTAGCTGTATTCTTTAGTGCGACTCTGGT
>JAHHOC010000380.1 GCA_018677115.1 Arenicella sp.
TGTGACCAGATTGCGATCATAAATAATGGCCAGATCATTGCATTTGAGAGCAAGCAGGATTTACTGGCCCGTGGGCTTGGCAGCAAATTGCTGGTGCGTGCAGGTCACAAAATAGAATCCGTTCCGCGCGAGCTCCGGCAACGGGTGGTGCGGCTGGAAGGCAATGAACTGGAACTTACCCTTCACCGCGATCGTGATTCAGTAATGGATATCCTCGACCGGCTGCGTGCGACGTCCATGCAAATTGACCACGTTTCAGTGATCAGCGATAGCCTGCAGGATGTCTTTGTGCAAATGACCGGCACTGAAATAACGGAGGCAGACTAGATGAATTGGACCGGCTGTTTTACCCTGTTTAGTAAAGAGATCGCCCGGTTTGTCAAAGTATGGCTGCAAACGGTGGTCGCACCGGTGGTAACAGCGATACTTTACCTGATAGTGTTTGGCCACGTACTCGAAGGGCGCGTTGAAGTATTCCCCGGTGTCAGCTATGCGGCGTTTCTCATACCGGGGCTGCTCATGATGACAGTCATTCAGAATGCGTTTGCCAACACTTCCTCAAGTATCATTCAATCCAAGGTAATGGGCAGCATTGTGTTCGTTTTGCTGCCACCGTTCTCCGAGCTGGAGTTTTTCCTCGCCTATGTGGCAGCCGCTGTGGTTCGTGGGCTGGCGGTAGGTTTTGGCGTATTCCTGCTTGCGGTTTTTTATGTAAAGGTGCCCATTGATAATATTTTCATTATCCTGGCATTTGCCATTCTGGGCAGTTATGTATTGGGAGCACTGGGAATGATCGCCGGGATATGGGCGGAAAAATTTGATCAGATTGCGGCTTTTCAAAGCTTCCTGATCGTGCCGCTGACATTTCTGAGTGGGGTATTTTACTCAATCAAATCACTGCCCCCATTCTGGTATGAGTTGTCGAAATGGAATCCGTTTTTCTACATGATTGACGGGTTTCGCTATGGCTTTTTTGGACAGTCCGACCAGCCGGTGGAAACAAGTTTCATGGCCATGTTGGCGGCGGCTATAGTATTGACTGTCGCCTGCCTGTTGGTGCTGCGAAGTGGTTACAAATTGAGGGATGCATAGGCCACAATTACACGTTGCTGGAAGCGGTCTGGTTATCGGCGAATTCAGCCTTCAAGCTGGCTCAGAGCCTGCCTTTCGGGTATCCTTGCGGCCATCAATTAAGCAATGCTAATGCTCTTTAAACAACACTAACTGACCGCACTGATATGGTTACTCCTGAACAACTTAAATCGTGGATTGACGCAGGCTTTGACAATGCCGAAGTGACCGTTGAGGGCGATGGGCATCACTTCGAAGCGGTTATAGTGGCGAAGGAATTTGAGGGCAAAACCCGAATACAGAGACACCAACTGGTGTATGCAGCACTGGGTGACAAAATGAAGGCCGAGGTGCATGCGTTGTCGATGAAAACATTGGCTCCCGGCGAGCAGGCGTAAATTCCGCGAATTCCAGCAAACGCAACCACAGCGTTTTTTACAGAGGTAACAGTAATGACTGAACAATTAACCATGCAGCAACAAATCGAACAGGCAGTGACTGACAATCAGGTCGTGCTCTTCATGAAAGGTAATGCGAATTTCCCGCAGTGCGGGTTTTCAGGCCGCGCGGTACAGATTCTGCAGTCCCTGGATACCGAATTTGTCACTGTTGATGTGCTCACCAATGATGCGATACGTGAGGGCATCAAGCAGTTTTCAAACTGGCCAACTATTCCTCAGCTGTATGTTAACGGCGAGTTCATCGGGGGCAGTGACATCATGACCGAAATGTATGAGGCTGGTGAACTGCAGACCGTACTTTCGCCCCAGGCATAATCCTTAACGGCGGCATTGCGTGGACAAATTAATCGTAACGGGTGCCGGGCCGCTTGATGGTGAGGTGCTGATCTCGGGCGCCAAGAATGCAGCGCTGCCAATCCTGATATCGTCACTATTGGTCGATGGAAAGCTGACCTTGAGTAATGTGCCTCATTTGCAGGACATTACCACCACTATGAGTCTGTTGTCGTTCCTCGGTGTATCGATGGAAGTTGACGAGCGCATGAATATTGCCGCAGATGCAACCGGGCTCAACCAAATCCGAGCTCCCTACGATCTGGTGAAGACGATGCGGGCCTCTATTTTGGTGCTGGGACCGTTGTTGGCAAGAATGGGTCACGCTGAAGTGTCGTTGCCTGGCGGCTGTGCAATCGGGTCTCGTCCAGTCAATCTGCATATTAAAGGCCTGCAGGCCCTTGGCGCTGAAGTCATTATTGAGGATGGGTACATTAAGGCCTCCTGCGATAGATTGCAGGGAGCGCGAATATTCATGGATATGGTATCGGTTACCGGAACTGAAAATTTAATGATGGCAGCCGCGTTGGCACAAGGCACCACAATTATTGAAAATGCGGCGCGTGAACCGGAGATTGTTGACCTTGCCAACTGCATCAATGCCATGGGTGGCAAGGTGTCAGGTGCGGGGACAACCGAACTGGTTATAGAAGGTGTCGATTCGCTGCATGATGCCGTGCACAGGGTCATTTCAGACCGAATTGAGACAGGCACCTACCTGGTGGCTGGTGCAATAACCCGTGGACGCGTGAAGGCACGCTCCACTGATGCAGCTTATCTTGATGCTGTCTTGGATAAATTAAGCGAAGCCGGCGCGGAGCTTATTGTCGAGAGCGACAGTATTGAGTTGAATATGCACGGCAGGCGACCCAAGGCGGTAAATATTCACACTGCGCCGCACCCGGGGTTTCCCACCGATATGCAGGCACAGTTCGTGACATTAAACGCGCTCGCTGAAGGCACCTCAAGGG
>JAHHOC010000386.1 GCA_018677115.1 Arenicella sp.
GACCTCCGCTGCCGAAATCCGGTAACGCCCCTACATCACGGTAGCGCTGGTTACGCTGCAAAACGCGCCATAAATCTGCGCCGGAGACTAGCCCAGCCAAAAATTGGGTCACCGCATTGGTAAGTAATCCTTTGTTCTCGAAACCTGAGCGCACATCGTCAAAACGCGAGTTTTTGAACTTGCGGCGAATGTCCTCAAGTTCTTTCAATTTAGACATTTTGGCATCGTGCAGGCTCCTTGCAGCGCGCAAGTCCTGAGCCACATCGGCAAGCTTTTCATCAACGTCCAGCAACTCCATCACCAACTTATCATCAGTCGGAGAATGGGTATCGCGCACGTAACGTTGCAATATATGCCTGTCCTGATGCTGCAATGCGCCACTCAGCAGTTCAACACAGCGCAAAATATGTTGGTCCTGACCTGAAATATATCTGCTCTGGGCTTCTAATTTTTCGTTCAAAAGGTTTTCCATCTCCTCGATTTCATCATCCACTGAGTCGATTTCCTGACGATCCCGCTGCAGTTCATGCTCCGCTGTCTTTGCACCGGCAGCCGCCAGAGCATCGAGCTCAACCTTATGCAAGATCTGGTGTTGATAGTCGGCCGCATCACGTACCGCCGCAGCATGCTCGGCCAGTCGCTTGGGAATTTCGGTGAGGTTCCAATAATTTACCCGGGCGGGGTCATAATCAATCAGTCTTGCTACCCACGCGTCTAGAAACCGGGCTATCAGCTTGCCCGTGTAATCCGTTGTGCCATAGCCCCGGGCCCACAGATACATGAACAATTCTTCTTCCTGATAGGGTCTAGCCTTCTCTGCCATATCGCTGCTTGCTAATTCAGCTTTACTTTCAGCTTCCAGGGCAATCGAATCAGCTTTACGTGCACGTTCAAACTGAGCCAGGTAACTGGCATCATCCTGCAGTTGGTTTTGCACCCGGGTTTCAATATCGACAATCCTTTGTGACAACGAGTTAACGGTTGCCAACATATCTTCGCGATTTGCTTCCAGACTCCGCAACCGCTGGTTGATTTCGACCATCTCGCGATCCAGGCTGGCTTTGGCAGATTCACGTTGTTGCAGCAGTTCGGCTGCCTGACGGTCAACAGCCGAAATAGAAGATTGCAGCTCTCCAGAGATCAATTCGCTAAGCCGAATTTTGGCAATCTGCTTAATCAACATCAGCTGATGCCTCTGGTTGGCCGCCATCCCGGCGGTAATCTGCGAAAGATCGGTATCGAGCTGAAACACCTCATCACGTACCATCTGCAATGAGCGATCAATATTTTTAAGTGCTGATACTCCGCTCCACATAATTTACCACTCGGTAATTTTTGCGCCACTGGTGGAAATAGAATACTCGGGCTCCAGGTATCCGGCTTGCTTACGCCCAACTTCATTTCCCTGAATGATGCCATCATCACTTTTATCGTCGGCGACCTGGTAAAATGTTTGCTCATCGACCCGGATACCCCAGGTAGAAACCCGTTTGCTTGCGTTGGATTCCTCACTTACCACATCCAGCACCACAACCTTGTTTGCACTGTCGATAGCTTCGACAATGAGATAATACTTTCGACCCTGCGGATTCACATCCGGGACCCGCCATACTCCGGACGACTCACCGGGTCGGGACACGACCCTGATCGTGTATTCCTGCTGCAGTTGCTGCTTTAATTGAGTCAACTCATGCAGAATCTGTCCTGCACGACTGAAATCATTCTCATCAACGGCACGTTGGCCAGCAGCGAACTTGACCTTTGCCCGCTGCAATAGTTGCTCGGAAGCAACCAGATCACCGATGACATCGAACTCAAATTGCAGTTGTTGCGGCAATGCACTGCGCATTTGCCGTTGTGGCAACACTTCCACTGCAAAATAAATTGCATAAAACAATATCGCCAGCAACAGCAACCACCCCAACGGACGGCCCCATCGCGCCCGCGACACCCATATTTTTGCTATCTTGGTGGAGAAACTGGCTTTAACTGGTTGATATTTAAATCTTTCTTGCTCTAACGCATCGATGCCCTCGCGCAATACTTGATCGGACACCTCGATTCCTTGAGCAGCATATAATTCGCGCAGGCGCTGCATAAATCGGGCACGCCGCCCCTCGGCATCTAACTCGCGGGTGGCGATATCGCGTTGATGCCTCAGCGTATCGACAACATCCATGGCCGCCATCACATCTTCCAGCGGCGCCTTTTTGGCGACTACTTCAGTCATGGAGTTGCTTGCATCTGTGTCGCGCCATCGCGGCCGATGGTCAAGAACTTGTGCGACTTAAAACTTATGCGGCAATGGAAGTGAGCCGCCCCGCTCAATTATTTTTGCCATGCGTTGCTTTCCATCTTCCACCGATGATCTGATCTCCTCAGCATTTTTGGTGGAAAGGACACGCATTTCCTCGATAATTTCACGCGACCTCTGTTGAAAATTGACCACTGATTCAACCAGCTTCTTGACCGCATCAGCGCGTATAGTCGGTCCATAGCCTGCTTTAACTGCGGCTTCCTGTACTTCACCACCAATATCGGCCAGGTCTTCAAGGCTTTGCGATAC
>JAHHOC010000435.1 GCA_018677115.1 Arenicella sp.
GACCTATACGCCGCTGAT
The DNA here is from genome assembly GCA_018677115.1 of Arenicella sp. Lineage (GTDB taxonomy): Bacteria > Pseudomonadota > Gammaproteobacteria > Arenicellales > Arenicellaceae > Arenicella. The sequence continues at coordinate 19 of JAHHOC010000435.1, forward strand.
AAAAGACCGCAACAATGCACAGGCCATGATCAACCTTGATAACGCGCTATTGCAGCGCGTAAACGACCTGCGTACCGCGCTAACCACGCTGGACCGCTTAAACGCCATTGGGCAATTTGAAGGCAAGCTCAACCTCAGCAAAATAGGACTTGTGGGGCGCTCATTCGGCGGCACCACCACGCTGGCCGGCTTACTGTTAGAGCCCCGCTTTACTGCCGGTGTAGCGGTAGTGCCGCTGGTATTGCCGGACATCCGCAACCATTTCCCCTCCGAAGTAGTGAAACCAGCTGGTGAGGAATCAGTGCTCCTGAGTGCGGATAAGAACATCTCCCTGCACAACCTCAATAAACCGACTATGTTACTCAGTGGTGCGGAAGATGCGCTGATTATCGGCGCTGGTGCCGGTATGGCAGAAGCAATGGGCACACAACAGCCAACAACCGACACTCCGCTTCCGGCATTGCGACAGGCTTATGAATCTTCCAGCCAGCCAGCCATCTGGGGACTGTTAAAAGACTCCAATCATGGCAGCTTCGGGGTTTCCGGGCCTTACTGGTGGCCCCAGTATAAGACCAGCACACAAAAGCGCTTCTTCCCTCCACACAGAACTTTTAAGCTGGTCAAGGCAGAGACGGCGCATGAGATACAAAAACACAAAGTGCTGCAGTTTTTTGACGTGATGATCCGAGGCAGGCAGGACGCGCGTAAAGCGTTGCTTAAAAACGAGTTCAGGAAACAGGGGCTGATTTACGAAACCCGCAATTTCGAGGGTGTCACTCCCTGAACCAAATGAGCACAGAGCGGCGCTATGACCTGGATTGGCTAAGGGTTATCGCTTTTGGCCTGTTAATTTTCTATCACATCCGCATGTTCTATGTGAGCTGGGGTTGGCATGTCAAGAGCGTGCACGCCTCGAGCGCGGCGGAACCCCTTATGCAGATGTTGAATCCATGGCGATTACCACTACTGTTCTTTATCTCCGGCGTCGCCATCCGTTTCGCGGTGGACAAATCAACCAGCGTGCGACAATTTGCCTGGAGACGCACGCGCCTGTTGCTGATCCCTATCCTGTTTGGCATTTATGTAGTGGTTGCACCGCAAGCATGGCTACAATTAATCGAGAGCGGTGAAATAACCCAGGGCTTCTGGCAGTTTTACCCGGTGTACGTCGCGGGAAGCATGGACCGCTACTCAATTGAAATTCCAACCTGGAACCATCTCTGGTATGTGGTTTACCTGATGTTCTATACCCTGTTACTGCTGCCCTTCGCTCGGCCGTTGAGCCGATGGATGAATAATGCTGGTAAATTCGGCGGCGCCGCCATCAGCAATTCATTGTTTGCCAATCGCTTCGCTATACTCGCAGTACTGCTGGTTCCGGCGTTGCCGCACCTGCTTATCCGTTTCACACTAGATCCCATATTTCCAACCACTCACAACCTGGTTTGGGATTGGGCTAACCATGCCCATAGTACCGTGTTCCTGTTAACCGGTTTTTTATTGGCGAAAGACGCTGCGTTCTGGCAGGCGATCAAGCGTGCGCTCAACTGCAATGCAGTGCTCACCGTGCTGCTGGCAATTACCCTCGGTAGTGCTTGGAACAATTGGGCGGTGATCGAGCAATCGGAAACAGCCCTGTTAACAGCCCGAATTGGCAGGGTAGCGTATATCTGGATGGCGATCGCACTAATGCTAGGCATAGCGCAAAAATTCCTCAACCGGCCGAGTCCAGCGCTAAGCTATATGACCGAAGCCATCTTCCCGTGGTATATCCTGCACCAGACTCTAATCGTCATGGCTGGCTATTGGCTAACCCGCCAGGGCTTAGCAACAGGTGTTGAGTTGGCAGCGCTGACAATAGCCACCTTTGGAGGATGCTACCTCATTAATGAGTACGCTATTCGTCGTTTCAAATACATCCGACCGCTATTTGGGCTAAAGCCAGTAACCCAGCTAAAGCCAGTAACCCAGCTAAAGCCGTAAATCGCTTTCCAGACCACACATATTTAACATGAACAACTACGACCTGATTCTGCATCACTACGAGATGTCGCCTTTCTCACAAAAAATCCGTTCGATGTTCGGTTACTGCCGGATAAATTGGTATTCGGTATTGTCGCCACCGATGCCGCCACGGCCGAACCTTGACCCTTTGACCGGCGGTTATCGGAAAATTCCGGTGCTGCAAATCGGTGCCGACCTGTTTTGTGATACGCGGGTTATTAGTGCAGAAATAGCCAAGCTCAGTGGAAATCCGTTACTCGATCGCGACAATTGCGCGGCTGAGGTACAGGCGTATGTGGATGATGTGGAT
>JAHHOC010000446.1 GCA_018677115.1 Arenicella sp.
GCGCTGGATTGCCTGACCCACATTCTCCAGTGTCAGATTGAATTGCTCGAGAGTCCTGGGCGTAATCTCAATATGCAATTCGCGCGGGGGTGCTTGCAGTTCGCCCACCTGGGTAATGCCATCGACCTGCAGCATTGCCTGCCGCAGATCGGATGCGGCCTGGTACAGATCGTCATAGGGCACGTCACCGTAGATAGCGACACCGACCACCGATATTGGGATTCTTGCCAGATCAATTACCGGCCGCTCTGCGTCAGCCGGCAACGTGCTGAGTGCGTCGACCCTTACCTTTACATCGCTCAACAGATCCTGTTCGGGGTAGCCCGACTCAATTTCGATAACCACTGTTGAGATATCTTCAGCTGAGCGCGAAGTGATCTTCTTGATACCTTGCAGATCCGCTACTGCTTCTTCGATTCGGACGCTGATAGTTTCCTCAATGGATTTGGGATTGCCGCCCGGCAGAAACGTGGTCACGGTAATTCTGCCCAATTCGAAATCCGGCATAAGTTCCAGCCCGATGTCGTTTCTGACTGCTGTCAGGCCCATGATAATGATGGCAAACATCAGCAGATTTGCGGCAACATGGTTTTTGGCAAACCACTCAATCATCTGTGAGCCTCGCTCAAGGTATTATTGACCATCATGCCTGCCTGGGATCCTCGCGGTTCCAATATTCCAGCCAGTTTTGCCACAGCCTTGATGCGCCACTGAGCGAAGCATGCTTGAAATTTCGTGCAACCAGATAATTGACGGGCACGATCAACAGCGTAATTACAGTGGCAAACAGGATTCCGAATGCCAGTGAAGTTGCCATCGGTTTCAGCCACTTTGCCTGCTGCGAGCCATCCAGCAGTATCGGCGCCAGACCGGCGAAGGTGGTAAGCGATGTCAGTAACACCGGCCGGAAGCGGATGGTGGCGGCTTCGATAACTGCATCCAGCAGTTCGCGGCCTCTGCGACGGCGCTGGTTTATATAATCTACCAGTACCAGGCTGTCATTGACGACCACTCCGACTAACGCCAGCATGCCGAATATGCTGAGTATTGAGAGATCCTGCCCGGTAATTATATGTCCCAGCATTGCTCCCACTAAACTCAACGGAATGATCGACATTACTATCAGGGGTTGGCCATAGGACTTGAGTGGTACGGCCAGCAGAACATAAATGGCCAGCAGGACAAAAATAGCCCCGAGCTGCAGGCGGGCATTTGTTTTAGCGGTTTCCTCGGCCTCACCATCATAGCGGAAATTGACATCCGGGTAGTTCTGCAGTAGTTCGCGCAGGTATTCGTCCAAATCCGCCAGCACAATGGGTACTGAAGTTAGATCCTGATCAAGATCAGCGGTGACGTTCAAGATTGAGGTTCGATTCTGCCGGTACAGGGTGCTCGCGCTTTCAACAGGCGTTACCAGGGCGATTTCGGATAATGACACCACTTCCGTGCTGTTGGGCACGCGAATCGCGAGCTGGTTGAGGTCGTTGATGGATGAGCGGTATTGCAGCGGATAGCGAACCATCACGCGCAGTTCATCCCGCCCGCGTTGGATACGCTGGGCCTGAAATCCGAACACTGCATTGCGAACCTGTCTGGCAACGTCGTTCAAGCGGAGCCCGAGTGAGGAGGCACGCGGTTTGAGTTCGAGTTTCAGTTCCTCTTTGCCGCCGCTGTAATTATCCTGGATATCGAACACGCCCGGGTATTCTTTCAGTTTTTCCTTCAATAACAGCGCTAATGGATACAAACGCTCCGGTTCAGCACCGGAAAATTCAACGTTTATAGGAGCATCGTCCCTGAAAAACACGGCTCTCACGCTGAGGCTCTGTGCTCCGGGTATACCGCCTATTAGCTGCCGTACTTCCCTGGCGATCTGATGGGCCGTGACGTTCTTAACGCGTTCTCCTGAGGGCTGCAATGCCGCCTGCACTGAGCCGACATTGGATTTCACGGTTCTACCACTGCTGCCGGCTTTGGCGAGAATGTTAACGATCACACTTTCACCAGACTCCGCATCGCGGTATTTCTCCTGCAGCGTCTTAAAATGTCGGGTGATATCCGCAATATGTTGGCTGGTGGTGGCAAACCCGGTCGATTCAGGCATGGTCAGGTAGATCCTGACGGTATCGGATTCCACTCTCGGGAACGGCTGGAACTTGGTGTGCCCCAGCCATGCCATGGCAATAATGACACTGGCGACGGCCAATATACTACTGATGGTAATGGATTTGTTGTTCACACAACGCGCGAGGAAGGGCCGATAGTGGCGGTCGACAAACCGTTCCAGGCCATGCGATATGCGTTGTTGGGTACGTGCCAGCCAGGAGAGATGCGCGTTGGGATCACGCAGTCTGATGTGACTCATATGTGACGGCAGCACCAGTTTGGACTCCACCAGTGACATCAGCATCACCGGGATTACCACCATAGGTAGTTGTGAACCGATAAATTCGTAGCGTGTGCCCTGCAGGTAATTCAGCGGAATAAACGCCGCCACGGTGGTCAGTATTCCAAATGTCACCGGCACCGCTATTTCCCGCGTGCCGGTGATTGAAGCCTGCAGCGGTTCCATGCCGTTACGGATTTTTCGATAGATATTTTCGCCAGTGACAATCGCATCGTCAACCACGATGCCGATCACCATGATGAACGCAAACAGGCTGATGACATTAAACGATCCGCCGACGAAGGGCATAAACAGGAATGCGCCCATGAAGCTGATCGGTATGCCGAGGAATACCCAGAAAGCGACGGCGGGACGCAGAAACAGTGACAGCAATATCATCACCAGTATGCCGCCCATGACAGCGCTGTTCAGCACCGCACTAATGCGGGTCTGTAAATATTCGGAATCGTCGTCCCAATAATCCACTGAAACCCCAGACGGCAGTTGGCGGCTGAATTGTTCCATGTAAGCCTTGGTTTGTGCTGACACCTGTAATGCACTCTGGTCACCGACCCGGCGTACTTCAACCATCACGGCCGGCTCGCCATCGAAGGTAGTTATTAAGTTCTTCTCTTCAAAGCCATCCGTGATCTGTGCGATCTCTCCCAGTGTTATAGGTTTGCCCTCACGGTTGGATAGGATCGGGATACGCGAGAACTCAGGTGCGGTATACGCCTGCCCCGGGCTGCGAATCAGTATATCGCCGTCGCGGGTTTGCACGTTGCCGGCGGCCACGTCAGTGGCACCCTGCCGGATAGCGATTCCCACCTGTTCCAGTGTCAGATTATAGTCATCCAGTGTTTGTGGGGTTATTTCGACGTGCATTTCATAGTTGGCGACGCCCTGCAACTCAACGTTGCTGATGCCATCCTGGCTGAGCAAGCCGAGGCGGAACGCACTGGCGGTTTCGCGCAGGGTTTTGCTGCCGACCTCGCCTTTGATGGCGACAAAAATAACGACCGGATTGCGTATGCTCAATGCTACCACCGGCTTTTCGGCGTCCCGTGGCAGGGTATTGAGCGCATCGACACGGACTTTAATATCATCCAGGATATCGCGCGTATCGTGGTTTGAGGCAACCTCTGCCGATACTACCGAGCGGCCTTCTGCGGAACGCGATGTGATTTCAATGATGCCTTCAATATCGGCAATGGCTTCCTCGATACGCAGGGTAATGCCTTCTTCCGTGGTTTTAGGTGTAGCGCCGCGAAACTGCGTAGTAACGGTTACTATATCGCGCTCCCGCGTTGGAAAGGTTTCCACCGGGACGGAGCGGATGGCGGCGCTGAGGCCGGCCACAATAGTGGCAAACATCAGCAGGTTTGCCGCAACCGGATTTTTTGCGAACCAGGCGATCATTCTGCGGTGCGTGGGCTTTCCCGGTGCCAATATTCCAGCCACAGCATCCAGCCACGGTTAAGCAGCCGTTTTACGATTTGCTTGCATTGCCAGCCCAGCAAGTAATTTATCGGCACGATGATTAGAGTAATAGTCGTAGCAAATATGATTCCGAAGCCAAGCGAGATCGCCATCTGCTTGAGGAATTCGGATTGCGTACTTCCATCCAGTAACAGGGGAGTCAGGCCGGCGAATGTGGTAATCGAAGTAAGGATAACTGGCCTGAACCGCGCAGTTCCACTGGCCAGCACGGCATCAAATACCGCCAGGCCTTTTTTGCGCTGTTGATTAATATAGTCGACCAGCACCAGGCTGTCGTTCACTACCACCCCGAGCAATGCCATCATGCCGACGATACTGAGAATGGAAAGATCGTAGCCGGTGATCATATGGCCCAGTATCGCCCCCACCATGCTGAAGGGTATCACCGACATAACGATCAGCGGCTGCGCATAGGATTTAAAGGGTATTGCGAGTAAGGCGTAGATGGCAATTAACACCAGAACTCCACCAGATTTGAAGCCGGCAGTATTTTCTGCCTGTTCCTGCGCCTCGCCCTTAAAGGTAAATTTCAGGCCGGGCAGCGACTGGGTTTCAGCCTGCAAAAAGCCACGTAGATCGCGCACAACTGCCGGCACATCGACCTGGTCCTTGTCCACGTCGGCGGTAATATTAAGTATCGCCTTGCGGTTGAGGCGGTATAACGTGGTGGGACTTCGCTGCGGTGTTATGGTCGCC
>JAHHOC010000488.1 GCA_018677115.1 Arenicella sp.
ACATAAAGCCACGCACGAAGCCAAGGTGGCTGCTGAGGTTTGCGCCGGACTCAAGTCTGGTTTCGAAGCCAGTGTAATTCCTTCTGTCGCATATACAGATCCGGAGATCGCCTGGGTAGGCCTGACCGAGACGCAAGCCAAATCTGATGGTATAGAATATGAAAAAGGGGTGTTTCCATGGGCAGCTTCCGGCCGCGCAATTGGTAATGACCGAACCGAGGGAAAAACCAAGCTATTATTCGATCCGACGACACACAGGGTACTTGGTGGCGGTGTCGTCGGCCCCAATGCCGGTGATCTGATCGCCGAAGTCGGGTTAGCCATAGAGATGGGTGCTGACGCCAGTGACATAGGCCTCACCATCCACCCGCACCCGACCTTGTCAGAAACAGTGGCAATGGCGGCTGAGGTCTACGAAGGCACTATTACCGATCTCTATATTCCGAAAAAGAAATAGTCTGCATTCAGTGCACCTGCAGCAGAGGCATTTCCATCTCAATGTCACACCTGTCAGACTCGTTTGCATCACAATCTAGTTCAACAAAGCCCAATTTCCGGTACAGACTGATCGCAGCAGTCAGATTGCTTGCAGTTCTTAGGTAAATGCGCTGAGCGCCCTTCCTTCGAGCGCTAGATATCGCGTGTTCTGCCAGCTGTTTACCTATTCCCTGACCTCGCAGTCTGCGGGTGACACACATCTTGACCAGCTCGTAGCTTTGCTCATCAAGTCTTGACAGCGAACAGGTGCCGACTGCAACTCCGTTCAGCAGCGCAATCAACACTACCCCGCCGGTATCAATCAGGTGGGTCTGCGGGTCATCCAACAGCTGCATATCCGCTTCATCGAGATCCCAGTTCCGGCTCATCCATTCCAGATTCAACTGCTTAAATGCAGACTGGTACCGGGATTCGTAGTTAACAATCTGAATATCGAACATACAGCGAGACTACCGCTTCAAAAAAGTATTTTTCCTGATCACCAAAACGTGCCCGAACGGGGCTGTCAACATCCAGAACACCTTGCAAACTGGGGGTATGGATAGGCACTACAATTTCTGATTCACTGGCCGCGTCACAGGCAATGTGACCTTCAAATTGGTGCACGTCGTCCACTACCAAGGTATCCGAATTTTGAAAGGCGACTCCACACACACCGCGGCCGATTTCAATTCTGGTGCAGGCCGGCTGACCATGAAATGGTCCCAGCACGAGTTCATCCTGATCAAGAAAATAAAAACCTACCCAGTTGACATGCTCAAGGTTGAAATACAATAAGGCACTCAGGTTCGCAGCATTAGCGAGGGCATTTGATTCAGCGCTCAACAATCCCTCGGCCTGTTTCAACAACAAATCGTATTCGCTGCTGACCATCTAATCCAGCACCTCAACCCTGCATAGCCCCATATTTTGCAGCGTGCGGAGATAATCAGCGCTCTTATCAGGCGATTGTGTAAATACCGCAAATGAAGCATGACCCGCCTCATCCTGTACAGCATCGTAGTCATCTCCAGTGCCAGGTAATGCCATATTCTCGACTAAATCACGTATCCGCCTGGCGACTCCGGAACCAGAGTCGATCAATGTTATCGGATGATTATTTGCTTCAAAAATATCTGATATCTCATTGTTTAATAAAGGGAAATGAGTGCAGGAAAGAACGATAACATCCAAACACTCGACGTCGAGCATAGCTTTAACCTCAAGCTCAATCTCCTTCAGATCGATTTTGGCCCCAGCGATTTTATCCTCGGCGATCTCAACCAGGCGGCTGGAACCAACCCGGATGACTTCACAATCAGAGGCAAATTCCTCAATCAGGTCGTCGGTATAGTCCCTCCTGATGGTAGCAGGCGTCGCCAGTATGCCGATGATTTTATGCTGGCTGAGTTTAGCGGCAGGTTTAATTGCCGGCACCACGCCTACGATGGGCAGATTTAAGATGTCCCGCAATGCCGGTAGCGCAATCGTGCTGGCCGTATTACAGGCTATAACCAACAGGCCGGGGGAATACCGGTCAACGACACGCCTCGCCAGTGATACAACACGATTCTTTAAATCGGCCTGGCTTTTATTGCCATAGGGAAACGCCTGGTTATCGGCAACAACGATACATTGTTGGTTGGGTAATAATTTGTTGATTTCCTGGTAAATACTTAGTGCACCGACGCCCGAATCAATAATGGCAACACTCGGCATCTGCCTTCACTCCGGTAAAGTTTCAGGTGCTAGTTGAGAGTTGCTCAACATACTTTTTAACACCCTGCTCGACTGTGGCAAAACTCTTATTGTAATCTCCTGCTACAGTCAGGTTGGTTAGATCAGCCTGGGTAAAACTCTGGTACTTACCCTGCAGCGCGTCAGGGAAAGGGATGTACCTGATTTTTTCTTCTGCAACCCACTGCTCGGTGGATTTATCGGCTCCTTCCATGGTGTTGAGTACGGTGGTAGCCACGTCATTAAAAGTTTGTGCGCGGCCAGTTCCGACATTAAAAATACCTCCATCCTCGGGATGCTCTAGAAAATGTAAATTCACATCGACTACGTCTTCGACCCAGACAAAATCGCGCTTTTGCTCGCCATCTGCGTATCCCCCGCTACCTGCGAACAGGTTTAGGTAACCCTGATCGCGATTTTGATTGAAGAAATGATACGCCACTGAAGCCATGCGTCCCTTGTGCTGTTCACCCTGGCCATAAACGTTGAAGTATCTTAACCCGACGACCTGTGCCCGCGCTGCTGATCGGTTTCTGCGCACATAGCGGTCAAACAACAACTTGGAATAGGCATAGGCATTGAGAGCGTGCTCGTGATTGGGGTCTTCCTTGAATAATTCCCCACCGCCGTAGACCGAGGCCGACGACGCATAGATAAACGGAATACCTTTTTCCCCGCAATAGTGAAACAGCGACTTGGAATACTCGTAATTGGTCTGCATCATATAGCGGCCGTCATTTTCCATGGTGTCAGAACATGCACCCTGGTGATAAATCGCCGACATACCGTCGAATTCAATGCCTTGCCCAATCCGCTCGATGAATTCGTCCTTGTCCATATAATCGTGAATATCGCAATTCTCAATATTGCGAACCTTGTCGCCGTCGCTGAGATCGTCAACAACTAATATATTGTTC
>JAHHOC010000490.1 GCA_018677115.1 Arenicella sp.
GGGCGAGGCTTTTGATAAAACCGCCAAGATATTGGGATTGGGCTATCCGGGTGGACCTGCCATAGCCCGCGCAGCGCAACAGGGGAATCCATCGCGATTCAAGTTTCCGCGACCGATGATCGACCGACCCGGTATGGATTTCAGCTACAGCGGTCTCAAGACCTATGCTTTAAATACCGTACAGGCATTAGATGAGTTAAGCGAACAGGATGTTGCTGACATTGCTCATGCGTTTCAGGAAGCCGCGGTTGAAACACTGATGATAAAGAGTCGCCGGGCACTGCAGGCAAGCTGGAATAACAGCCTGGTGGTGGCAGGGGGTGTTGGCGCCAATTTGAGTTTGCGGGAGATGTTGGCATCCATGGTACATGCCAATCACTCGCGCCTCTATTTCCCGCGTATTGAATTCTGTACCGATAATGGTGCAATGATTGCCTATGCCGGCGCACAGCGTATGCATCAAGCAAGCCCGGAGCTGGCGTTTCAGGTCAGGCCGCGCTGGTCGCTTGAAGAGTTACCCGTTCTATAGAATCTACGTTAGTCGGTTTTAGCGCCGATCTTGCTTTCACTGCCTGCTTTGAGTCGTTCGATATTCTCGCGATGGCGCAAAAATAACAGCGCCACAATACTGAATACAGCGCCCACCAACTGCAATTGATGTACTTGATTGAACACCGCAAAGCTGGCCACTCCCGTCACTGCAGAGGCACATAAAGCGGCGAGGGATGAATATCGCGTCAATGCCGCGATCAGCAGCCACACAATGCCGAAGCATAGGAACAGTTTCCAGCTCAGCGCGATGAACACACCGACTGCCGTGGCAACACCCTTGCCACCCTTAAAGCCTAGAAAAACCGGAAACAAGTGCCCCAGGAAAGCCGCAATGGCAACCAGTGCCACTAACGAAGATGGCGCTTGCCATTGCAGGGCTATAAGTACTGGTATTGCTCCTTTGAGTACATCTCCCAGCAGGGTCAGTATCGCAGCCAGTTTGTTACCCGAGCGCAACACATTGGTCGCGCCCGGATTGCCGCTGCCAACATCCCGTGGATCGGCCAATGAGAACATTTTTGAAATTAATACGGCTGATGGCACTGAGCCAATCAGGTAAGCAGCCAATGGGCCCAGAAAGAAAGCTAGAGTCTGTGACATGCGGGCTAGTTTGGACTGATTTTAACCTAGCGTCAATTTACCCTATGGTAGAGTACTGATAGGCGAAAGAGATGACGAGAGGAGCCCCATTGGACAAGATTTTTTTACACGGTTTGCAATGTGAATGCGTGATCGGGGTGTGGAAATGGGAGAAGAAAATCACCCAGACCCTGGTATTGGATATTGATCTGGCGACTGACATTAAAAAAGCCGCAGAGACCGATGACCTGGCAGACACACTGAATTACAAGCGCATAGCCGAGAGGGTCATCGAGTTTGCTCAAGCTAATACCTTTGATCTAATCGAAACATTGATCGAGCGATTAGCGGACATGATTCTCGATGAATTTGATACCCCTTGGGTACGAATTCGGCTTGATAAGGGTGGGGCGGTCAAACATGTGAAGCATGTGGGTGTGGTGATCGAGCGCGGTCAAAGCGAATAGGGATTGAATATGGCGTTGGTGTTTTTCAGTCTGGGAAGCAATATTGATGCTCGTGAAAACATAGCTCAGGCTGTCGGTAGGATCAAACGCGACTTTGCACAAGCACAATTTTCCAGCGTCTTCCGCAGCCCCGCGATAGGGTTCGAGGGGCCGGATTTTCTCAATATGGTGGTTGCCGTGAACACTGACCTGACGCTTGCACAACTGCTGGTATATGCCGAAGCACGGGAGCAGGAAGCTGGCAGGATCCGTGTGGCGCGTGGGCGTTTCGACTCGCGCACCCTGGATGTAGATATTCTGATGTATGAGGACCTGTGTGGACTTCATAATGGTGTGCGATTGCCAAGTGATGACTTGACCGATTTTGCGCATGTGCTGGCACCCATGGCCGAACTGGCAGGTGATCATCAGCATCCGCTATTGGGTGACCGGTTTGCTCAGCTATGGGACCAATTCAGCGGCGATAAATCAGCCGTACAGAGGCTGCAGGGTGATATTCTAGATCATGACTGAGCGCCCACCATCAACGGCGATGATCTGGCCGGTGATATAGTCGCCGTCAAACACCAGGAATTTAACCGTTTTGGCTATATCTGCAGGGTGACCCATGCGAGCCATCGGTATGCGTTCAAGCAACTGCGCCTGCGATAATTCCGCATTATCATTTTCAGGCAACAGAATGGCGCCGGGTGCTACGCCATTCACCCTTATCTGCGGTGCCAGATCGCGTGCCAGGGATTTGGTCAGCATCTCCAGACCGGCTTTGGCAGAGCAATAAATCGGATGATCGCTTAGCGGGCGCTGAGCATAAATATCGACGATATTGACCACACATCCACCAGACTCGCGTAAGTGTGGAGTTGCAGCTTTTATCAAAAACGCCGGTGCCTTGAGGTTGCTGCCAACCAGGTCTTTCCAGAATTCATCTTCCAGTAGTTCGATGGGCGTCGGATAGAAAGTGGAGGCGTTGTTAACCAGCACGTCCAGGCGGCCAAAGCTGGTGATAGTATCGTCTACAAGCCGTGGAATGATTTCAATGGCATGCAAATCACCCTGAACGGTCGCCGCCGAATCCGCCCTTACTTCATTCAGTTCCGCCACTAGCGCATCGGCTGCCTGTGCCGAGGAGCGATAGTGCACCATAATATTTAAGCCTGCATCATGCAGGGTGCGGGCAATTTCGTTTCCGATGCGCCGTGCGCCGCCGGTGATCAGCGCAGTTCGGTTAGATGATTTCATGTCCTGAGTGATTAATTGATGCAAAGCTAAAATTAAAAACTTACTATAGCGTAAACCAGCTAGCAGACGTGTCAATTTCCTTGGACCTCATTCAATCTATTATCTTGGCCCTGGTACAGGGGGTTACCGAATTCCTGCCGATTTCCAGTTCAGCACATTTGATACTGCTGCCGAGGTTATTAGGATGGCAGGACCAGGGATTAGCCTTCGATATTGCCGTACACGTCGGGACACTGTTGGCGGTATCGGTATTTCTGCGCCGGGAAATTCACCAGATTGGCAGTGCCTGGGCAGGCGGCTGGCGTGGATTCTCCTGGAATCATGATGGGCAGGTTGGCTGGCTTATTGTTTTAGCAACTATCCCGGTGGGTCTGGTTGGTTTATTTGCCGGTGTGTGGATAGAGGGTGCTCTGCGCAGCCCTCTGGTAATCGTATTCAGTACGGCATTATTTGCAATATTACTCTGGTGGTCGGATCGTGGTGCCGCACACAACTCAAAGCAGATTGAAAATCTCAATTGGAGACATGCTACGACGGTTGGCATCGCACAAGCGTTCGCACTGATACCCGGCACATCACGTTCCGGGGTAACAATGACCGCGCTGTTGGCCTTGGGTTATGA
>JAHHOC010000501.1 GCA_018677115.1 Arenicella sp.
AGCGAAGCTATCCGTTGTACCAATGCCGGCTTGGTTGAATCGCCATGCGTCCCCCACCGGGAATCGCTCAGCATAATGCAGCAGCTTGACGAGATCAGGGCTCAAATCGGGGTTCGCTATTAGCGCGCAGACTGCTGAGCAGAATTCGCGTGCTACGAAAGCGTTTCAGCGGATTTAGTCATTGCTATAAAATAAGCTCCACAGTGTCGTCTCGGCGGGTGCCCCGGAGCAACAAAAATGACCGGCTTAATACGGGTTTCAAAGGACTTACGATTTTCGTTAGCTAACGCGCGCATCAGTTATCTGTTTCAGGTGTCGCCGGAGGGGATACTTGAGCACCTGTATTTTGGCCAGAATATTGGCAGTGAATCACAGCTACCTGCAATGCCGCGCCGGAGTTTTCGCGGTGCAACCAACGAATTTGAGGGCATTGCACACTACAACCTGTCCGATATTGGTCAGGAGTATCCGCTGTTCGGTCGCTCAGACGCACGTCATCCGGCTTTGCACCTGATAAATGCAGACGGTAACACCACCAATACTCTGCTCTATCAGAGCTACACAATTTCCAAACAAAAGCCGCCACTTAAGGGGTTGCCAAGCGCACGTGGTGGCGACAGCGAAACTCTGCTGGTTACGCTGGTCGACAAAGTCAGTCAACTGCATGTGGTTTTGAGTTACACCGTTTATCAACATCATGATGTTGTGTGCCGTTCAGTAGAGATTTTCAACGATGGTGAAAAGCCGGTTGTACTTGACCACGCCCTGAGCAGCTCACTGGATTTACCTGCCGGCGATTACGACTTGCTGCATTTGCGGGGCAGCTGGGCACGCGAGTTTGATGCGCAGCGAATGAAACTTCCGGCAGGAACTTTTAGCATCAGTTCCGCCAGTGGCGCCAGCAGTAATCACCACAATCCGTTTATTGCCGTCATGCAAGCGGGTACGGGTGAACAGCATGGGCGGGTGATTGGTGCTGCCCTGATGTACAGTGGCAATTTTGCCATTACGGTTGAGCAAGGTGAGTTTGGCCCAGTGCGGATGTCACTTGGTATCAATCCATTTAATTTCAGTTGGCAGTTGCCGCCCGGTGAAAGTTTTGTCTGCCCGGAAGCTCTGCTGACCTTCAGCCCGCTCGGTCTGGAGGGCATGAGTCACAACTGGCATCGTTTTGTCAGGGAATACATCAGTCCCACGCAATTTAATAATGAGAGCAGGCCCAGTTACCTGAATTCCTGGGAAGCAGCCTATTTCGACTTGAACGAAGAATTGGTTTTACAGCTGGCAGAGCAGGCAAGGTCGATCGGTTTGCAAATGTTGGTGGTGGACGACGGTTGGTTTGCTGGCCGGCATAACGACCGCAGTTCCCTCGGGGACTGGTTCTCTGATAAACAGAAATTTCCCAATGGCATTCAGGCCACCGCTGCAAAAGTTAAGCAAAAAGGCCTTAAGTTCGGGCTTTGGATGGAACCGGAAATGGTCAGCCCGGATAGTGATCTGTACCGCGCCCATCCGGACTGGATAATTCAGGTTCCGGGACGAACTCTATCAACCGGAAGAAACCAGCTGGTTCTGGACCTGTCGCGAAATGAAGTGGTGGAGTATCTGTTCAAGCGGATCGACGACATCCTGTGTGGCGGAGATATCGATTACATCAAGTGGGACATGAACCGGACCATGACCGAGATTGGCTCAACGCATCTGCCATCTCACCAGCAACTGGAGACAGCGCATCGTTATATTCTGGGTGTTTACCAACTGCTGTCACGGATTACTTCCAAATACCCTGATGTGCTATTCGAAAACTGTGCCTCCGGAGGCAGTCGATTTGATCTTGGGATGCTGCGCTACATGTCTCAGGGTTGGGTAAGTGACATGTCAGAACCGGTAGGCCGCCTGGCAATTATTAATGGTGCGTCATACCTGTTTCCGCTGAGCGTGATGGCGTCTTACATCGGGCCAGTGCCAAGTCATCAGAATGGCCGCCTCGTGTCACTGAAAATGCGTAGCGAAGTTGGATTTTTCTGTGCCGCGCGGGGATTGTCGCTCAATTCTGGCGACATCGATAAAGATCAGCAGGCACTGGTCGAGATTATTAAATTCTATAACGCCACCGCTGACGATGTTGTAAGCGGTGTGTATAGACGTCTACAGTTTGGCGAAAATGAAGTTTGCTGGCAGTTGTCCTCGGCTGATGGCAAGCGCATTTATGTGGGTTATTTCCACATCTTATCGGAGCCCAACCTGCCGTTTCGCAGAGCTTACCTGCGCGGCCTCGATGCGCAGGCCCGATATCAGCTGGTGGACAGCGACCAGGCATATTCCGGTGATGCTTTGATGTATATGGGAATAGACCTGCCCTATGTTCATGCAATACAGCAGCAAGGCACAGATTACATGGATCAAGGGGATTTCTCCTCACATCTGATGACCCTTATCCGGGTCGACGGTGAATGATTCCACGGTACGCGCGCACAGAACACATCGCCGCAGGCACTAGTTAATTTTTTCCTGGAAAGCGGAGCTGTTTATCAGCTGCTAACTTAAACGGCGCCTCAACAAGTCCGCGGTAATCGGTGCGGTAAATGAACAGATCACCCGCATCCGATTGTGCCGCCCGTGCTGTTTCGTCCAGCCCCTGGTAGGCGCTGGTGACGATTAACAGATCCAGATCCTTGCCGCCGAAGGCCACGCAGGTGGGCTGGCTTGCCGGTGTTGGCACAACCAGGTTAACGCCGCCGTCAGGCGCATAACGGACTACCTGCCTGCCACCCCACTGGGCGTTCCAAACATAGCCCTCAGCATCGACAGTCGAACCATCCGGATAGCATTCAGGGGCGGTGGTAGTGAACACAGAATGTTCACCGATATTCCCGGATTTGCTGTCATACGCGTATCTATCGATCTGCCGACTAGGCGTG
Source organism: Arenicella sp. (assembly GCA_018677115.1). Classification (GTDB taxonomy): domain Bacteria; phylum Pseudomonadota; class Gammaproteobacteria; order Arenicellales; family Arenicellaceae; genus Arenicella. The sequence continues at coordinate 2,922 of JAHHOC010000501.1, forward strand.
TCACAGTGGTAAAGTATTTCGCTGTCCGGGCTCCAGCAAAGGCTGTTAGTGATACTGAGGCCGCTGATTGCGGTAGTCAAATTCAGCTCATGATCGATGCAGTACAGCCTGCCTTTGTCATTCGCCAGTTCACGGTTCTCAATCATAGTGCCGGCCCAAAAGCGGCCCTGGCGATCAGTGCGGCCATCGTTTAAGCGCGTGCCGGGATTATCCTGTTCAATTTTGTGAATCCATTGCAGTTGACCGGAAACTGGTTCATAAAAAGCAAAACCACTTTCAAAAGCAGCCACCAGGTAGTTTTGCCCGGCGACCGGGGCAAAGCAGCAAAGCCGCTCCGGTGTCGACCAGCTCTCCATCTTGCGGGTGAGCGGATCATAGCGGTACAACATTTTTTGCCCGATATCCGTCCACCAGATTCGTTGCCGATGATGGTCCCAGATTACACCTTCGCCCAACTCATTCTGAACCGGCACCTGATCGACTAATTCGATAGTCATTTCGCGCCGCGGATGGTCTGCACTATGTTGGCGGCACGCTCGCCGGTCTCGGCTGCGCTCCTGCCCGCAATATAGATTTCGCTGCCGATACCAAAACCGTCAACCCCGGCGGCGAGCCATTGCTGCGCCACCTCGGCCCCGACACCTCCAACAGCTAATATTTTTATGCCTGGCGGAAGCACAGTTCGTACTGCTTTGAGGTGCGCCGTTCCATAGCTGGCAGCAGGAAACAATTTCAGGTAACGGGCTCCTGCCTGACAGGCCAGAATTGCTTCCGAGGCTGTGGCCCAGCCTGGCATCGGAGTCAGGCCGGCCTCGATGCAGCTACGAATAACATGTGGATCGGTGTTCGGCATAACGGCAAGTTCCCCGCCCGCAGCGGAGACCTTTTGTGCATCAGCAGGGTCGGTGAGTGTGCCACATCCAATGACGCAGTTTTCTGCCAAGGCCTCGGCAATATTTTGTATGCTGAGTAAGGGGTCGGGTGAATTAAGCGGAACTTCAATAATGCCGATGCCGGCTTCATAGACTGCTTTGGCCACAGCCACTGCCTGCTCAGGAAGTACACCGCGTAAAATGGCCACTACCGGCATCCGCTGCAGCCAACGATCCAGTTTTTCATGCATATTTTTTCTCGGTTTCAGTTGTTCGCACCAAATAGGTAATGATGCAGCGTAGCGTATCCGCTAAGAGCAATTTTTGTGGGGTCATGACAGGTGGTTTCAATGCCGAGGTGATTGAGGGCAAGGGTATATAAATTCGCCAGACTATGTTGGCCGATTATTTGAATTGGCGGCAAGCTGCCTGATGGCCCAGAAAAAATCTTCACAGCACCGGTAACATCCGCGCCAATAATCAGGCCGGAAAGGTAAGAGATAGCGTCAGTCGAGGGCATTTCCTCCAACACCTGTTTGCTACGCACGCCAAACAGAGTGTGTACCAGTTGCGCGTTGTCATTGTCTGCTATTGCTGCCACACCACGGCAGAAGATTTTGTCATCTATCTCCAGGCGGTCACTGTCGCTTATCAGGATGCTACGTTGGT
>JAHHOC010000009.1 GCA_018677115.1 Arenicella sp.
GGCGAAGAGCAAACTAACCTGGTAGCGCAGCCGTATGAAGAATTGGCGCAAACCGGGGTGAAAAAAGGTGATGCAGGCACAATAAGCCAAGAGGATTGGGTGTTGATTGGTCTGCGTATGCTGAGCATGAATGAAAACAAGGCTTATCACAAAATGTTCGATCAGGGCGAGATCTCGCCAGACATTGCCAGAGGTTTATTCCGCAGGGGCGCTGATGTCAGCGATAGCCTGAAACAAGGGGGCGTGGATGCCTACGTTGCCAATTACCGGGATAAGCTCAGTTTCCATTGGCAAACCAAGTTGGCCATGCAGATTCAACGCCACCTCGGTAGACCGGGGCCGTTAGCAAAAAGGTTGGCAACGCGATTCCAGCTACTGGAAGCGGAATGTACAGTTCTACATGACCTGAGAGAAAAGGCCATAGGACAGATTAGTGAAATGGTTGGGGACAGCGCGACTGACAAGATCCTGCAAATTCTCAAACAGCGCGACACAGAAACCGAGCAGGCGCTGGCAAGTTTGCGCGCCTGTTATCCCGATTATGCCAATGCACTGGAGAAGCGGGTCCTGCAACAAACTGCCATGCGACTCGAATCGGGGCACTATAAGGATATGTTGGCTAATTCCCTTATTGGCAAAGAAGTCTCCACTAAGTTAATGGAGGAGATGGGCGAACGATATGGGGAATTGGGGCAAAAGCTTACCCTCGATTTAGGCCTTGACGCCACCACATTGGTTGCCAAAATGCCCTTCTTCGAGGGATTGGAGGCATCCGCGAAAGCAGATATCGCTAAGTTACTTAAACCGCGGCTGGCCTTGCCCGGCGAGACAATCTTTAACAAGGGCGATGCACCCGATGCTATGTATTTTATCTCTTCCGGTGCTGTCCGCGTGATGCTTGAAAACAATGCAGTAATTCTCGGTAGTGGGGACTTTTTCGGTGAGATGGCGCTACTCAATTCTGAACCCAGAATGGCTACCATAATCTCTGATGGGTTCAGCGAACTGCTGACGCTTTACACCCAGGACTTCAAACGCCTGCTCGATCAGGACGACCAGCTGCGCAGCGTTATTGAACGGGTCGCGCAGGAGCGAGCCAGGGAAAACATAAATGAAGAGTAACATGTGTAAACGCACCGCCTTATGTGCAGTGCTGTTGCTGCAGTTATTTTGTGCACCGATGGTATTGGCAGAGGACAAACTCGATTTATCAGAATATGCCGGGCGTGTTGTCTATGTAGATTTCTGGGCTTCGTGGTGTATTCCCTGCGAAAAATCGTTTCCCTTCATGAATCGCCTGCATAGACGTTTTAAGGATAAGGGCCTGACTGTGATTGCCGTAAACGTGGAAGCAAACCGGGCCAAGGCGGAGCGCTTTCTGGAGCGCCACCCGGCAAAATTTAAAGTTGTTTATGATAGCGACGGATCGATTTCCGAACAGTATGAACTGCAGGGCCTGCCACATAGCTTCCTGTTTGACCGGGATGGCAGCCTGGTCGGTTCGCATCTCGGCTTCAGAATTAAAGATGCCGATGCGCTCAGTGCAGAAATCAAATCACTGCTGGAAAAAACCCCGGTTGAGTAAACCGTCTGTTTGATAAACAGCGTCGCTTAAGCGGTCAGCCGCTCTGCCCCAAAATACACCGTGTGTCTTTGGTCACGCCCGAATCCGACCAGCGAAACCCCGCTGGCCTTTGCCATGTCAATCGCCAGTGAAGTGGGCGCCGACACGGCCACCATTAATTTAATATTTGCCATCGCCACCTTGGTGACCATCTCATAGCTGGCCCGGCTGGTCACCAATACAAACCCATTGTCATTCTGTCCTTCGCGGCTCATTGCGCCGAGTAATTTGTCGAGTGCATTGTGGCGGCCGACATCTTCCCTGATCAGCAACAAATTTCCCTGCGTGTCGCACCAGGCGGCGCCGTGTACAGCGCCAGTCTGGTTCATTAATTCCTGACCCTGAGCAAACGCTTCAATAGCGGACTGAATTGCCGCGTGAGAAACCTGCAAATCACCTTCCACAACACGCGGCGGTCGAATAGCCTGTTCCAGCGTTTCAGCGCCACAAAGACCGCAGCCGGTGCGGCCAGTCAGGTTGCGCCGCTGATCCTTGAGGGCATCAAACGGCTGCTCCGGGATCATAACTGACACCACGATACCGTTGGGGTCATCGACAATTTCAATATCAAGAATATCCTTAGCGGAATCAACTATTCCTTCAGACAGACTGAAACCAATGGCAAAATCTTCCAGATCCAGCGGCGTCGCCATCATCACCACATGCGATATGCAGTTATACATCAGGGCTACAGCTGTTTCGCTGGCCACCCAGTCATCACCGTCGGAAATTTTTCCTTTATTCCAAACTAATCGACGTACCGGGACAGACCCGGAACTCGTGCTACCACCCATCAGGTCCGCGATTGATCCAGCAATTCATGTTGTCTTCGATCAAATTGTTGCTGTCTGCGCTGCCATTCAGAGGGTTCGCTTACGCGGGAAATCTGCACTGCAGTGACCTTGTATTCAGGACAGCTGGTTGCCCAGTCCGAATTCTCCGTAGTGATGACATTGGCACCGGTAATAGGATGGTGGAAGGTGGTATAGACCACACCCGGCTGCACCCTCTCAACGAGCCTGGCATGCAACACAGTTTC
>JAHHOC010000027.1 GCA_018677115.1 Arenicella sp.
GGTCACATGCACAAGCAACTGCAGACAAAATAAATGGCACAACCGAGCAGACAGCAAATACGCTGGCAAATGTTCAGAGCAAGCGCGAGAAACGTATAAAAAAATGTGTCAGCAAAGCACCTACTGATGAGATTGTTGACCGAATTCGCAGCGGCGCCCATCAGGGTATGTGCCGCTCAGTTGCCTGGCTTGATAGTCTGTTTGGAGACGAATACGAATTCGATGACACTGACTTCAGCGGTAAACTTTCGCTAGGATTCCGGCAGGATGAATATGAGGGCTTTGATCCCCGAATACGAGTCCGGATCCGCGCCAAATTACCGAATGCAAGTAAACGCCTGAACGCTTTTATAGGCAGGGTTGAGGAAGACAGCTATATCAGCGACACTGAAGTAGCACAGGACAGTATCAGTGCCGTTGGATTGCGCTCTACCAATGATGATGACGATGAGTGGTTGCTGGGCCTCGGTTATCGTGATCCCGGCAGACTCAACAATGGCTTTGACTATTCAGTCGGCGCCAAAATAAGCAGCGGATTTAATCCGTATGCAAAAATCAGGCATCGGTATTTGTTTGAGCCCGGCAATAACAACTTCTGGCGCACCACGCAGACCCTGTTTTGGCGCGATGATGAGAAATTCGGCTTCAGCAGCAGATTAGACTTCACCAAGATATTGAGTGATCGGGACATATTCGAATGGGATACCAATGCTAAATATACTGAGGAATCGGAGCAATGGGAGTGGATTAGCGGTACATCATGGCATCACTCATTTTCCCGCTCTCGGGGAATCTCATCACGCGTTTACGTCCGCGGTGAGGAAGATAATGAAGTTTCAATTCCCGAATACGGATTGAATTTCACTTACATACGAGAATTCCTTAGGCCGTGGTTGTTCCTTGAGACAGGCATCGATCTGCGTTGGGAGAAAGAGCAGAAAGATGCCAGTTACGAAAATGCCGTGCGTTTTGCCATGCAACTGGAAATGGTGATGGGCGATTACTACGGCAGCAGAAGATAATCCCTTTTTATTTAATCTGGAACGCAACCTTATGAGCTTTTATCCTCCGCAGCGAACGCTGATGGGCCCAGGCCCGTCTGACGTCTACCCAAGAGTCAGTGAAGCACTTTCCCGCCCCACTATCGGCCACCTTGATCCCGAGTTCATCCGCTTGATGGATGAAACCAAACAAATGCTGCAATACGCTTTCCAGACCGAGAACCAGCTAACCCTGCCAATATCGGCGCCGGGATCAGCCGGTATGGAGGCATGTTTCGTTAATCTGATAGAAGCCGGGGATTCGGTCATCATCATGCAGAATGGCGTGTTTGGCACGCGCATGAGAGAAAATGTTATGCGTATCGGTGCCGAGCCTATCATGGTTGAAGATCCCTGGGGGCAGGCAGTCGACCTGAATAAAGCACACGATGCGATAACACAACATCCTGCTGCCAAGGCAATTGCATTCGTGCATGCAGAGACCTCGACCGGCGTTAAGAGCGACGCCGCGGCACTATGTGCAATGGCTGCTGATGCCGGCATGCTCAGCATTGTTGATACAGTCACCGGCTTGGGTGGGATTGAAGTTGCTGTCGATGCCTGGCGTGCCGACGCAGTTTACAGTGGAACCCAGAAATGCCTTTCCTGCGTACCGGGTTTATCGCCCGTCACCTTCAGCCCTAGGGCGCAGCAGGTTATCAGCAAGCGCAGCAGCCCTGTGCAAAGCTGGTTCCTCGATATGAATCTGATCATGGGCTATTGGGGCGAAGGCTCGCAACGTTCCTATCACCATACGGCACCGGTTAACGCTTTGTACGGACTCCATGAAGCGCTGTCAATTTTGCAGGAAGAAGGTTTGCAACATAGCTGGGCCCGGCACCAGCACAATCACCGGGCACTTAAGGCTGGACTGCAGGCTATGGGCTTAAATCTGCTGGTAGAGCCCGATGCTCGGTTACCGCAACTGAATGCAGTGTCAATTCCTGACAATCTGGATGAAGCCCTTGTGCGCCGCCAGCTATTGCAGGATTTTAACCTCGAAATCGGCGCGGGCCTCGGACAGTTGGCGGGCAAAATCTGGCGTATCGGCCTGATGGGCTGCAGTTCTAATCCCGCCAATGTGCGATTGTGCATCGCCGCCCTGGAGGCCTGTCTGCTGAACCAGGATGTTAGTATTGACGCAGGAGCAGCACTGGCCGCAGTCAATCGCTTTTACTCTGCATAAGGTCAGTTCAAGGTGATAGAATCGTGCGGGATTTAATCGCGCACACTGCCTCCCCTGTGTTCCTGCCCAAATGAGTGACTATCTGTCCGTCAACGGTGCCCTGCCCGATTCAGCTGGCCAAATATTGCACTGGCGCAAGTTGCACGGGCTGGCATCCAGTTATGCTGTCGCACAGCTTGCTCAAAATCGCCAGCCGCTGGTTTATGTGTGCTCCGAATCAGCGCATTTAAATAGTGTGGCAGAAGAACTGGAGTTCTTTGTTGATAAGAGTTTGCCAGTTACGCTGTTTCCGGACTGGGAGTGCCTGCCATACGACCGGATTTCACCCCACCCCGACCTGATTTCACAGCGGCTTCTGGCTTTGCATAAACTTCCTTCAATGACTGAAGGCATTGTGATCTTGCCGGTCGGGGCATTGATTCAAAGGCTTGCACCTACAAACTATATTGCTGCACATACCTTCGACTTGCATGTCGATGATGAGTTCGACTTGCAGGCGTTTCGGCAGCGTTTATCCAGTGCCGGCTACTACAGCGTAGACCAGGTCATGTCTCCCGGAGAATACGCGATTCGTGGTGGCATCGTGGACGTTTTTCCGAGCGGTGCCGACAATCCTTTTCGGCTGGATTTATTTGATACCGTCATCGAATCAATCAGGCAATTTGATGCGGAAAGCCAGCGTTCCGGCGATGCCCTGCAACATGTCCGCTTGTTACCAGCTCGGGAATTTCCCGTAGATGCACAGG
>JAHHOC010000053.1 GCA_018677115.1 Arenicella sp.
GCCTTCAGGTGGTACAACAAAGCATCCGGGATAGACAATTACCTTGTTAGTTTTGTTTAAGTTTGCATATTCGCGTTGCAGGGTGACCCTGGATTGATCGTTTACGATAGTGAGTGCGGCTTTGCGCATTAACCAGCGACACAGTCGCTTGAAATATTCAGGGCGGTCGCCCCTATAACTGCCAGATTTAATCTCATCTGATATAAAGATCAGGGGTTTTCGCCATATCAGGGCAAGCAGGCCGGCTATTGCTACAGGATCTTCAGAGGTGCAGGAAAACGCCGAATACCTGCGCCATTCAGGCCGCCAAAACTGCTTGACGATCCATGTCAATCCATAACTTACAGGCAGAATTTGCGAATTCGATTCGGCATCGGGCGCATACTCATCAACGTCATAGCCCAACTCGTTATATGCACGCTTAATGGCATTATTTGGCGGAGAGCCACTAAGCACCCCGAGCAATAGAAAATGTGCAACTCTAGCTTGGCTAACTTGTGTCATCTGTTAATTTGGTTATCTTTATTTAGCGAAGTAGTGGTGGTCAGGTAAATTTACCAATCAGCTTCTATCACTCGACGTTTTGCATGGGCAGTGATTAGAATTAGCCCAGCTCATCCCCCAATATACTCCCGTTCTGTTTCAGCTTGTTGATCAATCTCGGATTCAAGCCCATTGCGTCGGAATAACATGTCGGTTTCCATGAGCACATGGTTGCCGCGGTGCCAGGCGCGCCAGTTCATCATGTGAAAACCCGCCTTCACCATATACTCATGCACCTGCGAAAAGGTTGCCGCGCCTTTATACAAAGGCCTTATCGCACTCTCTACCAGAATGTAATCAACCCGGTTTAAAATATTTTTTGCTCCATGAAGTGCTTCCAGCTCGAAGCCCTGGATATCGATCTTGATTAAATAGACATGATTAATAGACTGCTGCTGGCAATAGCTATCGAGCGTCATTAGCGAAGTATCCTGCTCCTCGACATCTCCTGATTTATAGTGAATCGAATCCCAGACCTGCGGGTCGTGTTGCAAAAATGAACTGGACACTTCGGAACCCATTAATCGATAGAAAGTCCGGGTTGTATTGGAAGAGCCCACGCCTGCGGCGATAACTTGAACACGTGGATCATCTATATATTTTTCACACAAGCTACGCGCAGCATTTGCTTCAGCTTCAAACGCATGAATTTCAGCATCCGGGCAGCGCCCCAGCCAACACTGCGTGAACCAACCGTTGCGCGCACCTATATCAAACACCACATGGGGTTCAGCGAGCGGTTTCACCGACTCGAGTATGTGCCAGTCAGAGTGGATGGTGCGGACTTTCAGTCCGAGCAGGGACTTGATGGGCCTCACCAGCGAGTCGGGTACAAACGCTGTCAAAAATCTGTTCACCAAACGTTTACCGATCCTGCAAGCAATTGCATGCCGCTATTGGTATAACGTTGTTCAACAATGCACCACCCCATCATGTCGGCTCAGGAACTTTCCGCAAGCATTCGTCGCGTGCCACTTTCCTTTAAATTAATAATTCCCATATTGTTGTTTGGCTGGTAGTCGGGGAGCCAGATTTCCGGTATCACTATGTACACCTGTTCGACGGCCCAGGCCCATTCACCATTGGTCTGGTCAAACAAGCCGATACTCACGCCATACCGCCCTGGCGACAACAGTCTGTCGTCAAATCTGAAAACCGACTCATAGTGCCCGCTATCCATACTGCAAGGTTCTAAACAATCATGCTGGCTTACAATAACCTGTCCATTCTTCACCAGCGACAACGTACACCCGCCTTGAGCCACGTCACGCTTAAGGTGAAACCTGAAATGGATCTGGATTGCATCCGCTGCGGAGACAACAACTTCGGGCATATTAGTGACTTCGTTAACGGTCAATGAAAGAAAATCTACATCTTTCTTCATCACGCCACTTACGCCCTTAAACCCATCTCCGGAATCGGAGTGCCTGCGACTTGCGTAAAGGGCGGTGATCTCTGACACCGGCCCCATTCCCAACAGGCTGCCTTGTTCGAGTAACATGACTTGACTGCAGAGGCGTGTGATCATGCTCAAGTTGTGGCTCACAAATAGCACTGTTCGTCCCTGGTCTCCAAGATCATCCAGCTTTCCCAGTGATCTATCCTGGAAGCGCTGATCGCCTACCGCCAAAACCTCATCAACGATCAATACATCGGAGTCCAGATGCGCAGCTACAGAAAAAGCAAGGCGTACATACATGCCACTGGAGTATCGTTTCACCGGAGTATCAATAAACTTCTCTACTTCCGCAAACGCTACTATTTCATCAAAACGTTGCCGAATTTGTTCGCGCGTCATGCCTAATATCGAGCCGTTGAAAAATATATTTTCACGGCCTGTTAATTCAGGATGGAAACCTGTTCCAACCTCTAGAAGACTAGAAACTTGACCGCGGACCTGGACTTGTCCCGTAGTTGGGGGTGTTATACGGCTCAGAACTTTCAGTAGCGTACTCTTGCCCGCACCGTTATGGCCGATAAC
>JAHHOC010000063.1 GCA_018677115.1 Arenicella sp.
CACCATGCACAAGGTTGCACCGCAAATTGAAGCTGCTATTGAAATTCCCCTACTTCATATTGCCGATGCCACCGCAGAAATTCTGCTCGAGGATGGTATTAAAACAGTTGGCTTGCTGGGCACCGCCTTCACTATGGAGCAAGATTTCTATAAGGGTCGGCTATCGGAAAATTACGGCCTTCGTGTGTTGGTACCGGGCGATGAAGATAGAGAACTCATCCATAGGGTAATCTATCAAGAGCTTTGCCTGGGTAAAACAGAGGCTACTTCAAAGGCCGAATATTTGCGCATCATAGACGCATTGGCAGCCCAGGGAGCTGAGGCTGTTATTCTCGGTTGCACTGAAATTGGTATGCTGGTCAATCAAGGAGATACTAATGTAAAACTTCTGGATACAACGGCCATACATGCCGCCAAGGCAGTGGAATACGCGATATAACAAGTTGAGCCAGTGCGCATGCATCCACTGTGTGTAGCGCTGCTCAAGCGGTATGATGGTTGGATAACTAACTACAGGAAATTCAATATATGAACGCAATTACAAGATTTTCCCCGCACAAAACCGCGCTGACTTTTGCCTGTGTGATGGCACTGAGTTCTTTGATATTGCTGATTCCCATGAGTCTGGATTTTCTGGCTGCACCAATGACGGACGCAAATGGTAATCCGGTCGACGCCAGCTGGCCGCTTGGGTTGATGCTGGCAATGCCATTTCTGTACCTGATCATTGGCTACATCATGACCATAATCGGTGCATGGATTTATAACTTTGTTGCAAGGTTTACCGGTGGAATTCAATTCCAACTATCGGAAAGTGATGCTTCATAACCAGGCAAAGTATTTCAGCTGAATTCGGGTGTGTATGATTCGCCGCTGCGCGCGGCGTTGTAAGGTGCACGCAGATTACCCTGCAGCCGGATGATGCCCGACACGGGCGATAGACTTAGCGATATTTGCTTGTCCGTATTTACAATTTGTGAGGTAAGTCATTGTGAAGCAATGGTATGAACAGCTGTTTGAGAATTATGCGAGAAAATACGACGATGAATCATTCACCCAGGGAACACTGGGTGAGTGCGACTTTATCGAGCAGGAGGTAAATCACGATAAGTCTGTTGAAATACTCGATGTTGGCTGCGGCACCGGAAGGCACAGCATCGAACTCACTAAGCGGGGCTATTCGGTTACCGGAATTGACTTATCGCGGTCGCAAATTGACCGGGCCAGGGAAAAATCACAAGGGCTGGATATTGATTTCAGCGTCGCCGATGCGCGCAATCTGGAATTTGATAGTGAATTTGACCTGGTCATCATGCTGTGTGAAGGTGGCTTCCCGCTGATGGAAACCGACCAGATGAATTACCAGATTTTGCTCAATGCATCCAAAGCGCTGAAGTCCCGGGGCAAGTTAATTTTTACCACTTTGAACGGCTTGTTCCCGCTGTTTCATTCTGTAAAAGAGTTCATTAATGCCGGTGCGGAAAAGGGGCGGTCAGCAGAAAACACCTTTGATTTAATGACATTCCGTGATCATTCCGAATATGAAACTGAAGATGATACCGGCAATCGGTTATTAGTAGAGTGCAATGAACGATACTACGTGCCACCGGAAATTGACTGGTTGCTCAAGTCTGTCGGCTTCACCAGCGTAGACATTTATGGCGCCACGCTCGGCCAATTTTCGAGGTCTGATACTCTGACCACCGAGGATTATGAAATGTTGGTGATTGCCGAGCGATAGACGGGCGGATTGGCGCGAACAGGAGGATTGATGACATTACAATATTACGGCATCGACTGGCTGGCGATGGTTTTGACGCTGGTAGCGATCTACATGCTGGGCAACAAATCCAGATCCGGCTTCGGGGTCATGATGTGCGGCAATGTGTGCTGGATGGGCCTCGGGTTCCTGACCGGAAGCCTTGCACTGGTGATTGCTAATTTCACGTTTTTCAGCATGAATGTGCGCGGCATCATCAAATGGGGCATGGATGAGTCCCCTGCCAAAATATAACAAGCATGGCAGTGAACATTGATTTAAATTCGACAATCAACGGCGCCGTCTTTTCAACGGACCGGAAGCATCGGTTTATGTTGTGGCGGAATTTTTCTGCCGGTGAGGGGGTGCTACTGATTGTCGGCCTTAATCCATCGACCGCCGATGAGAACACCAATGACCCGACGATCAGGCGGTGCATTAATTTTGCCCGTGATTGGGGGTTCAGAACGTTGCTGGTGGGAAATTTGTTCTCCTACAGGGCCACCAGGCCCGAAGACCTACGAAAGTCCGATTCTCCGGTGGTGCCTGAAAACGATCTCTGGCTGATGCAAGCCAGCAAAATGGCAAATTTGACGCTAGCGGCGTGGGGTAATAACGGGTTATGGAAAACCCGGCATAGAGATGTTGCGCAAATTCTCCAGTCACCGAAATGCCTGGGGCTGACAAAGACAGGCGCACCAAGACACCCCCTGTATGTTCTGGCAAGCCAGCAACCGGTTGATTATTCGGTTCAAGGTGAGTTTCACGATCATTAAGCCATGTTGGCCCTGACCCTACATTTGACTCCAATATTACCAACTCGATGCAGACGCGTTTGGCATTTCAATTTATCCAGAGCTGCTGATGAACAGATTTAATAGATCCCTGGCCCAAACACCGGTACTGGGTCGTTTTCTGCTTTTGCTTTTCAGGGCAAAAACGGCTTTCGGATACTTCCTGCGGCCGCTGGGGAATTTATTCAGGTGGCTATTCGTATCGAGGGAAACTACCAATTTCACCTATGATCTGGAGCAGACCAATAAACAATATTTAGCGTCTCTAATTGCCGACGTAACAGGCGAAAAATTCGATGTGATAATGGCGTACATTGATGAGATAGAGGCGGACGACAAATTGCGGGCGCATATCTCTGAGGCGACCACCGCCAGCGACTGGGCGTTTATGGCGGACAAACAGGTGCGGTTCGGCAGGCGAGTCGGCTGGTATGCGTTTGCCAGGGCACTAAAACCGAAGACCATAATCGAAACCGGGGTCGACAAGGGATTGGGTTCCTGCCTGTTGACGGCAGCCCTGATGAGAAATAGCCAGGAGGGTTTTGAAGGGCGGTATTATGGGACCGATATCAACCCAAAAGCGGGCTACCTGCTGGCCGGAAATTATCAGAACTATGGCCAGATTTTATACGGGGATTCGATTGCGTCATTGAAGGAATTTGATGGCCCGGTTGACCTGTTTATCAATGACAGTGACCATTCGGCAGACTATGAAGCTGGTGAGTATGAAGCGGTTGGTGATAAACTGTCCGGGCACGCGGTAATCCTCGGGGACAATTCTCATTGCACCGACAAGCTGCTCAAATTTTCGCTGGACAATGACAGGCATTTTGTCTTTTTTCAGGAAAAGCCCAAAGATCACTGGTATCCGGGGTCGGGAATCGGCATCTCTTTCAAGCGATGAGAGGCCTCCACAGAGCATTAAAGGGATTGCCTGCACCGGAAATAAGATAGGCGCAGATCGAGCTTGCCCGCTATCAGCTGCCGCAGCGACTGCGTTTTCCCAACACATGGATATTTGGTGTGGCCCGACCACGTTTGTGCTACAAATCAGGTATGGCTAATTACATAGACGGATTCGTGCTACCTATTCCACGGGATCGCCTGGACGCATACCAGCAGGTTGCTGAAGCGGTAGCCACGATCTGGAAGGAACATGGTGCGCTCGACTACTTCGAATATGTTGGCGACGATATGATGTTGGAGGGCACGAGCTCCTTCATCGATCTCGTCGCTGCTAAAGACGATGAGGTCATCGTGTTTGGCTGGGTGGCGTTTGCATCCCGTGAAGCGCGAGACCTCGCAAATGAAAAAGTCGCGGCTGATCCCAGGATGGCGGAATTGATCGAATCATCGAATACCGGTTTTGATGCCACTCGAATGGCTTACGGTGGATTCAAGCCGCTGGTTGGGCCGCCGGTCGTGGACGGCGGATAACTAGCTGGCGAATTCACAAGATCAGGCAATTGACGAGATCTGAAAAAATAACCTTCCAGCTACTTGGGCCGGACAATTGGGATGATTTTGAACAATTGTTCGGGCCGAAAGGCGCTTCGGGCGGTTGCTGGTGCATGCTCTGGCGCCTGAGCGCGGCTGATTTCAAGGCGCAAAAAGGCGAGGGCAACCGCAAGGCGATGAAACGCCTCGCTGAATCAAAAATTGCGCCCGGGATTCTTGCCTATAAAGCGGGCAAGCCGATCGGTTGGTGTGCGATCGCGCCACGGGAAGCGTACCCGAAATTAGGCCGCTCGCGCATATTAAAGCCAGTTGATGAGCAAGCGGTGTGGTCGGTGTCTTGCTTCTTCATTGATAAGGCACACAGAAAGGCAGGAGTCTCAGTAAAATTGTTGGACGCAGCGGTACAGTGTGCCGCAGCTAACGGGGCGAAAATCGTTGAAGGCTACCCTGTCGAGCCGGAGCAGAAAAACTATCCCGCCGTATTCGCCTGGACCGGGTTAAGCAAGACTTTTAAACGGGCGCAATTCAAAGAGTGCGCCCGCCGCAGCCCCACCCGGCCTATAATGAGGCGGCAAATAAATTAAATGAGAGGGGTCCAGAGCCCTTTTTCTGTCTGCTTCTTGGGTATATACGCATGATCCCCGTTGGGTATATGTACAAATCAATCAGCCACAGGCCTGACGGGTTAAATGCTGTAAATATCACCGACATTTATTCGGTAAGCGATTGTATTTCAAAAGATTTTACCGATTGGGTAAATTTCTGGAAGCACAATGGGTACTGGTTTTTTGATCGCCCGGACATCATGCAGAGTCTTGCTGAAGACAATAAGTTATCTTTATCTGACATGAAGCTGTTTTTCTATTTTACCTATGAATATGAATGGCATGAGCTTGCACGGGAGTGGCGGGAATTCACACCGCAACCCTCGTTTGAGACAGACGTTGTGTTGCCTGATAAAACCGATCTGCTGGGCTATGATGTGGTGACTTTTTCGTCTGGGAATAGTGCAGAGTGCTCGCCATTGTCTTGCAACCATCTAGCTCAGGATATAAATGTTAATTCACACTGCTTGTTAGAGACGTTTGAAAATACTAAAAGCCTTGTTGAAAATGGCAGTTTTAACCAAACTGAACCAGGTCCATTTAGAATATTTGCAGTACATGGGGTAACAAAGGCCTGAACTGATGCCAAAAAGTATCATATATCCGGCAATCCCGGTTTTTCTGGTTACCAGCGTGGTATGGATTTACGGTGTTTCAAATCACTTGTTTCTGGCTAAAGAGATTCCACAATATATTGCTATTTTTGTGGTTCCAGGCGCATTCATTTGCTGTGCCTGCTGGTTGATGTTTGCCCGGCCGGTCTGGTGGCGCCGGATCGCGGGGGTGGCTATTCTGCTTCCCAGCCTGGTAGTTTGGATAATCTCACTGATACTTGTCTTTAATGGCTTTAAGATCCATTGATTCAAAACCAGGGCACAAACCGAATTTGAGCGCATGCGTGATGAAGAACAAGTCAAAACTAAATCCCTGGGCGCGGACACACTGCGTCCGCCTGCATTAGCAGAGTGAGGAAAAATAATGGATAGGTACATTGCGCTGTTCAGGGGTATCAATGTAGGAGGTAAGAACATTGTCCCCATGAAAGAATTAGCGTCGCTCATGAATGACTGTGGATATGAAAATACCCAGACCTATATCCAGAGCGGCAATGTGGTATTCAACAGCAATAAAAGGCCCAGCACGGAAATCAGAGAACTGGTAGAGGAAAAGTTCGGGTTCAAGCCAGAAGTCTTGATCGTGAGCCGTAAAGAATTGCATCAGGCTATCGCGAACAACCCCTATGACGTGGTCGATGGCAAACAATGCCACTTTTATTTTTGCATGAGTACTCCCAAATCGGCTAACACTGTAAAGCTCAATCAACTTAAGGCGGCTTCTGAAGAATATGCTATCGAGGGAAAAGTTTTTTACCTCTATGCACCCGATGGCATCGGCAGGTCAAAGTTGGCTGCCGGCGTGGAAGGATGTCTGGGTGTCTCTGCAACGGCGCGCAACCTGAATACGGTGAATAAATTATCGGAAATGGTGGAAAATGCCGAGTGAACCAATGCCTTCAGCCTTGGCCTGTGGTCAAGCCGGTTGACGCGAGCCATCAGGCAAACTATTGATGCGATTGTGATAGCGAGAATCTGCACAACATTACCGCAACCACCAGACCAGGTCTGGCTAACGCTGCTGCAGCGGGATGCATTCCTTTATATCACCCGTGGCATGCTCGCATTCAGGGGCGCGGAACAATGGCCAGAGCTTTTTTATGAGGGCCAGGTGGTCGAAACCCGGTTGCTGGTATTCAACTTTATCCCAGCCTGGAAACATCGCTTGAATGTAGTCCGTATCGATCATGACAAAAGGGAGTTGGCGTCGCAGGAAGCAGGCGGGCTGATCACACGCTGGAATCACCGCAAATGGGTTGAAAAGGGGTCGGGACAGGGGAGCCTTTACACAGATGAAATCGACATCGATGCCGGATGGCTGACTTTCTTTGTGTGGTTATATGCGCATATTTTTTACCGCTACCGGCAGCGGCGTATGCGAAAGTATTTACAAATAAACAGCGCTTAAAACACCTGAATTCAACAATATGTATAGCCTTGAGGATATAAAAAAGAGGTCCGAATCAGCTGATGAACTGGTTGTGACCTATATCGATGCGATGGAACTGCTGAATCTCTATGCGCAGGATTCCACGCAAGTGCTTGGCTGGGAGGCTTGGATTCAATATCCTGACGGTTCACTCAGCCGCTTGCTAAAAAACTGGGGGACTGTTGATCTTTCGTCTATGCCAAAATCATCGGCCATCGCGTTGGCTAAGAGTATGATTATGCAAGCGTACACAGAATGGCAAGAAAAGCCGGAGGTGGAGAATGCACTATTGTTGTTCAGCATTGCTGTTAACACCTAACACAGTGGTCAGAAGTGTGCCGGCAGCCAGTGGCATTCACCTGGCTGTGCATTTCGCAGTTCCAATAACTTAGTATCGAGCTGATGACGGAATACAATTTACTGATAGCGGCTTTGTTGATGTTCATAGTAGGGGTCATACATTCGGTCCTTGGCGAAGTTTTGATTTTTCGCCATTTGCGCCAGAACAGCATTATGCCAACCTTAAGCGCGCCTCCGCTAACCCAACGGCATGTAAGAATACACTGGGCAAGCTGGCATATCGTTACGCTGTTTGGTTTCGCGCTGGGTGCTTTACTTTTATGGCTGTCGTATCCGGTAGCAGGTTTCGAACTGGAACTGTTCATCAAACACGTCGTAATCGTGGCAATGCTGCTAAGTTCAATTTTGGTGTTGTACAGCACCCGAGGCCGACACCCGGGCTGGCTGGCTTTGGCAGCCGTAGCATTGCTTATATGGCTTTAGTCTTCAATCTGCCTGGTGACCGCCACATGAAACCTGCGAGCGCACTGACAACAATAAAGGTGTGTCATACCCCAGTTTGGGCATTTAACGCAGGCTTGGTCGGTGGTGCCGTGTACGCGGCTTACCGATGGTGGTATAGCCCTTCCTGAGCGCTTGTTATGAACTCAACAACCGTTCTTAAGCGTTTGCTTTTAAAAGGAAAAAACCTGATTTCGAAGAAAATCACCTTCGCTGACCTGCAAGCCGCGGAGGCCATTTATTTATACGCCGGAGACGTGCCGCAGAATGGTTTGTATAAGAAATTTGTCGGCTTATCGCTATCCCAGTCAAACGCTCAACATATCCGGCACGATGTTACGCAGAAACTGCCGCTGGAAGACTCCTGCGTAGACATTTACCAGTCAGAAGACGTGTTCGAACATATCGAGCCGCAAAATCTGCCCTCCATCTTGGCGGAAATATACCGGGTGTTGAAACCAGGGGGGATTTTCCGGCTGGCCTTGCCGGATTACCGCTGTAATATTTTGCATGCCAGGACAGTCAAAAACGAACAGGGCGAACTGCTGTTTGATCCCGGTGGCGGTGGAGAATTTATCGATGGCAAGGTCATCAACGGCGGGCACGTTTGGTTCCCTTGCTACGAGACGGTCAGGGAAATCCTGCGACAGTCACCGTTTACAGATATCCGCTTTTATCATTATTATGATGAAGCGGGGAACGGTGTCACCGAGCCAATTGATTATTCCATTGGCCATGTGATGAGGACACCGGATCACGATAAACGGGTTCAGGATCCCTACAGGCCGATGTCGCTGGTCGTGGACTGCGTTAAGTAGCAATCACGTCATAAGGAACTCTAATGGAGGGTGGCAGCGGCGATGAGCTGCGCGGCAAGCATACGAGGCACACATGAAGATCAGGCACTTTCTCTACAATTCATTCCTGATAGAAAGCGGTA
>JAHHOC010000073.1 GCA_018677115.1 Arenicella sp.
AGCGAAAATCGCCACCGTTCATAGTCGCCACGTGGGTTTTCGAATCCTTGCTCCACTCTCCCATCGAATGCGGATGCGTGCGTGCATAATTTTTAACCGCCAGCGGTGCGCGCCGGTCAGAATTCCCCTCCCTGAGTATCGGGTTTACATTGCTGCCCTTGACCTTCTCATAGCACGCGCGAATCTTTTGTTCCTCTTCAGATTGTGGATCATCAGGAAACTCAGGCAGGTCGAATCCCAGATTCTGCAATTCTTTGATAGCAGCCTTGATCTGCGGTATCGAGGCACTGATATTGGGCGTCTTAATGACATTAGCCTCTGGCAGCAATACCAGCTCACCCAGTTCAGCTAAAGCGTCGGGTACCCTCTGCTCCGGATTAATATAGTCAGCCAGATTTGCTAGTATGCGAGCTGCCAGTGATATGTTTTTGGTGTCTACATGCACATCGCAAGCCGATGCAAACGATTTGAAGATGGGCAGCAATGAACGAGTCGCCAATGCCGGGGCTTCGTCGGTCTCGGTATAGAAAATAGTTGGTTTTTTGTTACTCATTTTTATTCTCGGGCAGGCTTAGAAGATGTTAACCGGTTAAAATCACCTCTTATCATTCCTCATTGGAAGGCGTTTGCGGCATCAAATGCGCGGGCGTCAGAATAACATAAATGCAGCTCTGTCGCCCATCGACGGTATTGTAATTCATAGCCCCGACCCT
Organism: Arenicella sp.; assembly: GCA_018677115.1. Classification (GTDB taxonomy): domain Bacteria; phylum Pseudomonadota; class Gammaproteobacteria; order Arenicellales; family Arenicellaceae; genus Arenicella. Next base: position 714 of record JAHHOC010000073.1, read on the forward strand.
CACACTGACAATGTTTAAACAGCAATTCTCGAAGATATAGGTGACTGACATGGAAAACCCGGACAATGTGGCAACCTGATATTACTGTCGCGGCAATCTGCGAGAGAAACGGCCGTTTTTTGTTGGTTGAGGAGCGGGCTAAATCCAATAACAAGATTGTTTTCAATCAGCCCGCCGGGCATCTCGAGCAAGACGAGAGTCTGGTGCAAGCTGTGGTGCGCGAAACTCTCGAGGAAACCTGTCGCCATTTCACGCCGCAAGCACTGGTTGGATTTTATCGCCTGACAACGCCGGTCGGCAAAACCTATATCCGGGCGGCGTTTTGCGGCGAGGTCAGCGCCATCGACGACAGCAGGCTACTCGATGAAGATATTATTGCCACTCATTGGTTAACGCACCAGCAAATTGAGACTCACCAATCACTGCGCAGTGAGTTGGTACTGAGCTGCATCCGGGATTACCTTGCCGGAATTCGTTATCCGCTGGATATTTTACGTGAACTATAAGCCATGAACGCGGCACACAAGTCCGCATCTGGACACGTCATAGTAGGCATGTCCGGCGGCGTTGATTCCTCGGTCAGTGCCTACCTGCTACTGCAGCAAGGTTACCGTGTTAGCGGGTTGTTTATGAAGAACTGGGAGGAAGACGATACAGAAGAGTATTGTGCGGCCGCAGCAGACCTTAAAGATGCCCAGCAAGTCTGCGATCGGCTGGATATTCCATTGCATGAAGTCAATTTTGCCCACGAATATTGGGAGAACGTATTCTCTCATTTTCTCCAGGATTACCAGAGTGGGCGGACCCCGAACCCGGATATCCTGTGCAACAGGGAAATAAAATTCAAGGAATTTTTATTGCAGGCTGAGGCGCTGGGGGCGCAGTATATTGCCACTGGACACTATGTTGCCAAGGGGGCCGAGCATGGTCTATACCAGCTATTGCGTGGCGCCGACGACAATAAAGACCAGAGTTATTTCCTGTATACACTGCAGCAGGAGCAGCTGCATAAAAGCCTGTTCCCGTTGGGTGAATTGGAGAAGTCGGCGGTGCGCGAAATTGCGCAAAACCAGGGCTTCGTCACTCATGACAAGAAAGACAGCACCGGCATCTGTTTTATCGGCGAGCGCCGTTTTAAAGATTTTCTCAGCACTTACCTGAAACCCAATCCCGGAGCGATGGTAGACCTTGGTGGTTGCGTCGTCGGCCAGCATGATGGCCTGATGTATTACACACTGGGACAACGCCATGGCCTGAATATCGGCGGGCCCGGCGAAGCGTGGTATGTGGCAGCCAAGGATCTGGAGCTGAACCAGCTGCTGGTTGTACAGGGGCATGATCATCCAGCCATGATGACGCGTACGGTGTGTGCGAGTGAACCTCTCTGGGTGAGTGGTGAAGCATTACGTGAAGGAGCAAAAATCACCGCAAAAACACGTTACCGGCAAAAAGATGAAGGATGCACGATATTGTCGGTAGAGGAGGATCGCATAGCCGTCCGGTTTGACGAGCCGCAAAGGGCTGTTACGCCCGGTCAGGCGCTGGTATTTTACAATGGTCGAGTGTGCCTGGGCGGCGCAACGATTGATAGCTCAGAATAAATGCAGCGGGACTCGCGGATAGAACCAGTGAAGAATACTTGCAGTTCGAACACAACCGCCAACGTCAGTTACGATGACCAGTCCTTGAAACCTGCGCTCTTGGCAGCTTCACTAGACTGCTGCTCCTGAATTTTAGAGAGGCTCTGCTCACTGACTTGAGTCCGGTAATCGCAATACGGGTATTTTCTGCATAGCAGGTATTTCTGGCCGATGTGCTTTCCTTTAACCGCAACCTTGGTGACCACCTCACCATTACACTGTGGGCAGGTACGGTTTTTCGCATACATCTCATAGTGACTGTTGTCGACTGTAAGATGTGAGGGCGCGCCCTGGGTAATCGGGCCTGCAGTGACAGTAGTGGACTTGCCGCGTCTTTTAGCCTGCCGCCCGGTAACCAGTCTGCGAATATCTACATCGGCGTAATCCTGCCGGATATCGAAGTAGAACAGTTTCAGATGCGTTGTTTTGCAAACTTCACTGACCAGTATTTCGCGGTACATTTTATTTTTCTGGTTATCCTTTTTTTCAAAATTTTCCAGTTCAACCACACCGAATATGGACAAGTCGTGCTTTTTACACAGCACGTAATCGAACCTCTCACCCTTGAGGCGTTTCTTAATTCTGCGCGATTCAAAGTACCCGGCTGCCGGCTTGGCCTCAACCGCATCCAGCATCGCTACTTTGGCAAACACATAGAATTCATCACCCAACGCGTTTTCCAGGCACTCGAAAAAGTTCTTTTCAGCAGGCGACAGCATCTTACTTCGCCGCTGCAGGGCGAAAGAATATTTTGATATGTGCCTACGGCTGACCACGAACACCTCGATTAAAGCCAAGCCGATTAACAGCCCGACAATCGTGATCGCCGTTCCACTACCCATAAAATCTGAAAAACTCATTCCCAATAGCGTCCCGGTCGAACGCCCCCCTTGTGCGACCTGATTTTGCATCGCGCACCCCTCAGCGCGCAACCAGAGATAAATATATCACGCATCCCCGATCACGTTAACTGGAAATTTGAGCTTATGTCCAGTATCTGCAATCCGTGTTCATTAATCAGCAACGTCTCTCTGGTGAGTGAGGGCGGCCAGCTAGGCAGTTACGCTATATTTCGCCTGCTGACTGGCGATGGCAGCTCTTGCGCCCGGTATTTTCAGCAGGCTTAGGGTACTATTTAAATGCCGTATTACGTTTCCTGCTGCCTGGCTAAGGTTAAAAAGGGCTTAACCATGAGGTGACAAATTTGGTCACTCACAATGTAAAATCTAATGCGAGTCAGAATTTTTGATGATATCAAAGGCTTAACCTGGTCAAACTTGAACGAGTAGATCGGGAGAAAGTATGCACAAATCGCGATACCAGCAAAAAATCGAGGGCCTGTTGGCGATGGCGGATATCCAGCTAGATGGCACGCGAGACTGGGATATCCAGGTTCATGAGCCAGCCCTGTTTGGGCGCACAATTGGACAGGGCTCGTTGGGATTAGGCGAATCCTATATGGATGGCTGGTGGGATTGTGAGGACCTCAGTGAATTCTTCTGCAGGGCGCTCAGCGCTGATCTGGCAGGCAAAGTCATAACCTGGCAGGATCGCCTGGTTTTCCTGTATTCAAGCATCATCAATCGGCAGAAAGGTCGCCACGCATTTAAGGTTGGCGAACACCACTATGACGTCGGCAATGACCTTTACCGGCGCATGCTGGACGCACAGATGATTTATTCCTGCGGATTTTGGCAGGACGCTGCTGACCTGGATCAGGCACAGACTCACAAACTTGAGCTGGTCTGCCGGAAATTAAAATTGCAACCGGGAATGCGCGTGCTGGATATCGGTTGTGGATGGGGTGGCGCAGCGCGCTATGTGGCGCAAAAGTACGACGTGGAAGTCG
>JAHHOC010000080.1 GCA_018677115.1 Arenicella sp.
ATCCAGATGTTCGGAAAGTATAAGCGCTGCTACTTTCTGGATATTGGTGCGAGCGATGGCATAAATATCAACAATACCTATGTACTGGAGCAACGCTTTGGCTGGAGCGGCATCTGTTTTGAACCGGGACTGCAGTTTGACAATCTACAGCAGAATCGGGCCGCCATAGTCAGTGATCATTGTTTGTACAACCGTTCAGGCGACCATGTTCGATTTCAGGTAGCGATTGAAAATAACGACTATAGTGGCATCACTCGACACATACGAGATCACGACTTGCATAGACAAGAGTACGATTCGATTATCAAAGAGACTAAGACGCTTACGGAATGTTTACAAAAGTTTGATTCACCCAAACATATTGATTACATGTCGCTCGACACCGAGGGGTCAGAGTATGAAATTCTACAAGGGTTGGATTTTGATCAGTACTCGATAGCTGCAATTACAGTCGAGCATAACTTTGAGCAGTTAAAAAGAGAAAAAATTCAGGCTTTATTAGAGAGCCACGGTTACCGGAGAGTTCGAATGGTTGAGTATGATGATTGGTACATACTGCCCGAATTTTTTTTGCCTCACCGGATTGCCTATCAGCATCTTCTCCAAAAGCTCACCCGCCTGAGGGATGGTGTGAGAAATAGGGCAAGTATGCAGACTGATTAACAATGACTTTGTTTTCGTTTTACTAATGCTCAGGCGCATTGCTAACACACGTTACAGGGAAGCTGAATGCACGATCAGCTAAACTGACAGTCGCTGGCCGTGCAATCCATGGTCAGACCCTAACAGTTTCAAATACGCCGACACAATCTCGCCCGGAGCTACCAAGTTCTGCTGGCTTTCACCAGGATGTGATCGGCGCCTAAAGCTGGTGCGCACTGGCCCTGGATCAATGGAATTGACTTTGATGTTAGACACATTTTCAAGCTCTTCCGCCCAGATTGTCATCTGCGCTTCCAGACCCGCATAAGCAATACTGTACGCACCCCAGTAGGCGGCCGGTTGTCGTCCTACTTCGGCAGTCGTGAACAGGATATTGGTCGTATATTCCTGCTTGAGAAGCGGCAGCAGCGCCCTGGTCAGGAAATACGGTGCCTGCATGTTGGTGTGCATTACCTGGTTCCAATAATCAAGATCGTACTGATCCATAGGGCTGGGCGAGCCTAATTCAGCAGCATTGTGCAGCAGGCCATCGAGGTGGCCAAAATCATCGCTCACAGCCTGTGCCAGGCGGGTGGCGCTTTCCGGCGTGATCTCCATTAAATCAACTGGCAGGATTACCGGCTCGGTAAAACCCTGTTGCATAATTGAATCAAACAATTTTTCCAGGTGGCGGGCCTTTCTGTCCAACATGATTACCGTTGCACCATGTTCAGCCAGCGCCAGTGTTACAGCTCGGCCGATACCGTCGGCAGCACCGGTTACCATGATGACCTTATGGCTAAATTCCTGATCACCCACTTGGTGGTTTTGCCAGTCGAATTGTGTCATTGGATTCTGAGTCTCATAGTTCGCAAGCAGTTAAGTTGTACTTTGCCGGATAGTAACAGGCCTGGACAGGAACCCGCATAGTCAGGAAGAGAAGTTAGTTGCATCTGCCTGGCTATACTCAACTCAGCGTTCTTTCACCGATCAATTTAATCAGCCCATCGGGGTTGTTGAATAGATATTGGGCATTCCAGTTCTCAGGTTGATGAGTGCCGTTAATGTAACCCCAGAGTGCCACAGCCGTGTCCATACCTGCTGCATTGCCGGCTTGTACGTCCCGTTCGTGATCACCCAGATACAGGCATTCACTGGCTGCCAGGTTCAAAACCATACAACAATGCAGGAGCGGCGCCGGATCCGGCTTTTTAACCGGCAGGCTGTCTCCACCTAACAATATCGCGCAGTTTTCAAGAATGCCTAGCTCATCCAGCAAGGCACGGCTGAGCTGTAGTGGCTTGTTGGTGACCACGCCCCATTTAATGTCGTTTTGCCGGCAAAGTGACAAGGCGTCATCCATGCCGGCATAGAGTTTGCTCTGTTCGCAGACGTGTAACGCATAATCGTCGAGAAATTCTTCGATAAGTGCTGTCATTGCCGCTTCACTGACATCATCACCGAATCCGTGTTGTAATAGCGCGCGCGCACCATTGGAAACCAGCAGGCCGGCGACAGCAGGGTCCGCCAACGATCGCTTGTGCTTGGCAAGCAGGCGATTAAGCGTGCCTACCATGTCAGGTGCGGTATCAACCAGTGTGCCATCCAGGTCCAGTAACAGGGCTTTCAATTGCATTACGCGGGCTTGATTGTGTGGATCATATAGTTGACATCCACGCCGGGACCCAACTTATAGATCTTAGTCAGTGGATTGTAATGCAGGCCAGTCATTTTGCGGGTTTGTAACCCGGCATCGCGCGCCCACTTGTCGAGCTCTGAGGGTTTAATCAGCTTGTCGTACTCATGGGTGCCTTTGGGCAGCAGGTTCAGAACGTATTCCGCGCCCACGATTGCAAACAGCCACGCCTTAGGGTTACGGTTAATGGTCGAAAAGTACACATGTCCACCGGGTTTGACAAGCTGTGCGCAGGCAGCCACGACCTGAGCAGGATCAGGAACATGCTCGAGCATTTCGAGGCAAGTGACGATATCAAATTGTTGCCGACGTTGCTCGGCCAGTTCCTCGGCGGTGATACGGAGATATTCAACCTGTAATCCACTCTCCAGCAAATGCAGTTTGGCAACACTGAGCGGGGCTTCTCCCATATCAATGCCGGTCACATCAGCGCCTTGTGCAGCCATCGCCTCCGTCACCAGGCCGCCACCGCACCCAACATCGAGCAACTTGAGACCATCTACTGGCGAATGCAGGTTGATGTAGTCGGTGCGCAGTGGATTGATGGTATGCAGCGGTGCTAACTCGCTTTCCGGATCCCACCAGCGGGACGCCAGGTCCTCAAATTTTTTAATCTCGCCGAGGTCGACGTTGCTGGTTGATGGCTTATTCATTCAGGGATTTCCCGCAGCAGCTATTTTTTCGCCCCATGATGCAGCTTTGTACAGCACACGATCAATATCGAGGCGGCTTAAATTATGATTTCTAAGTGGTCGGTGACCATTTACCCACACATCACTAACCTGATCGCGCGAAGCGCTGAAGACGATCTGTGAAACCGGGTCATACACCGGTTGGGTGGCGATATGATGTAAATCAATGGCGGTCAAATCGGCATATTTGCCAACGCGGATAGATCCGGTTTGCTCTTGCAGGTTCAGAGCCTTAGCGCCATTTATGGTGGCCATTTCCAGCACCCTAGCCGCGGGCAGCGTGGTGGCATCTGCAGTCAGGTTCTTGGCAATCAGTGCCGCTGAGCGCATTTCATTAAACATGTCCAAGTTATTGTTGCTGGCTGCACTATCGGTGCCAAGACACACATTGATGCCTGCAGAAATCAGGTCAGCAACGCGGCAGGTTCCGCTGGCCAGTTTTTGGTTTGAGCTCGGGCAATGCACGACATGCAAGCCGGTTTGCGCGGCCAGTTCGATTTCCTCGTCAGTCAGATGCACCATATGCACCGCGATCAAACGCGGGTTCAATACTCCTAAATCGTTCAACCGTGCCATCGGCCGCAGACCGCATTGCTCCATAGAACCGGCGATCTCAGCAGTTGTTTCGTGCACATGCATATGCATGTGCAGTTGCAACTCGTCTGCATAAGTGAGTGCCTGTTTTAAGGTTTCGTCCGACACCGTATAGGGCGCGTGAGGTGCCATCGTGGTTTCCACGGCCGACAATGACTTGATTTCGTCGTGTGCAGCGATGCCTTTTGAAAAGTACTCGTCCACTGTTGCTGCCCACACAGTCGGGAAATCCAGTACGGGCATACCGACGCAGGCACGTATGCCGGATTCCTGGGCAGTTGCGGCTACAATGTCCGGGTAGAAATACATGTCGTTAAAGCAGGTGGTACCGCTTAACAGCATTTCAGCAATTGCCAATTCAGCACCGTCGCGCATGAACTCCGGATCTACCCACTTTGTCTCGGCCGGCCAGATATGGTTGTTTAACCAATCCATCAGCGACAGATCGTCAGCCAATCCGCGAAACAGGCTCATTGCGGCGTGGGTGTGCGCGTTAATCAGGCCGGGAATCAACGCGTGATGAGGCAGATCAATCTGTTCGGCAGCCGGGAATTTCTCCTTTGCGGTGGCCGTCGGGTAAATTGCGATAATTTTGTCATTCTCGACCACCACCGAGTGTTGGTGCAGCACTTCACCGGCGGGTTCAACAGGAACCACCCAGCGGGCAGAAATAGTGCTCAGATGTTTATTCATGGTGGATAGTTCGGTGGTGATTTTGCCTACGCGTCTAACGCTGCAGCGATTGTAATATATACTACCCGCCAGATTGTGAATAATTGCCGTGATTGGCAACAGACAGGCCAGCACAGAGTTTAATAAGATGCACATATTAGTCACCGGAGCGGCGGGATTCATAGGCGCAGATTTATGCGACAGATTGCTGTCGCTTGGCCATCGGGTAGCCGGCCTTGACAACTTTAACGATTATTATGAGGTTAGCCTGAAGCGCGATCGCGTCTTAAATATCAGGAAGAACCGGAATGTCGGTCTGTTCACCATGCACGAGACCGACATCTGTGACAGCGCCGAAATGACCAGATTGTTTTCCGCGCATAGCTT
>JAHHOC010000085.1 GCA_018677115.1 Arenicella sp.
CAGTAGGTGATGACAATGATTAAATTTGCATTGCGCAGCTTTATTATCGCCATCGGATTGACGGTGACGCCATTACACGCACAGAGCACCAAGGATGCTTTTGTTGATATCAAAGGGAGTGCGTTTAAAAAAGAGTTCGACCATCTTGCAGTGATGCCGGTCATCGCGGCCCCGGCGCTAGGCATGCCGGACGAGATTGGCGAGTTGATCATGGGAGAGGTGTTGAAGAAATTTAAAAAGTCCAAAATTACGGTGCTGCCGCCACAACAGGTGAAAAGCATCCAGGACCACTTCACCGGCCTTTATCCCGAAACTGCCATTAAGGCAAGCAGCACCGTGGTTCTTGAGCACACGGTTCGCGAACTGTATTTCCGGCACCCTGTCGATGGCCTGGTTTCAATTCAGGTTGTGCCGGTTGCCGCGCCCTTCGTCGATGATAAAGCGCAATGGGGCGGCACCTCTCAGAAGATAAAACACAAGGGCGATGGTCTGTTTGGGGCGATTTTAGGCACCAACTACGGAGGCAATGTGGGCGCCTCGGCGATCAGGATCGTGATTTCAGACCGCAAGGGCATGCCTGTATACAACTGGTTAGGCGGCATCGAAGTATTGATGCAACGCAATGGTGATCAACTCGAAGTTCTGCCCGCAGCAGACCTCTGGCAAAGCCGGAAACGAGTCCTCAAAGCAATCAAATACGCCTTGAAGCCTATCTGAGCCCATTAACTTGGGGATACATCAAACACTCTGCGATGCAGATAGTCAATCTCTACCTCCATTTCGTATAGAATCTTTGTCTCTTCTAAATTAAGACTATCTCGCATCAATTGCCGTTGTTGCTCATACTCAGCAGGCATTTCTATATCCGCTGCTTTACGATAAGTCTGTTCGTCTGGCCACTGTGCGTATGCGATGAAACAACCATTTTTATCTCGGTGGAGACGGGACCCCAGACTTCCTTTGAAGAGATAAATACCCTGGGTGGTTTTAGGCCACGTTGAAATGAACTGTTCTTCAAAGCCTTCCTTTACTACAAACTCAAACATTACGATAAACAATGGCTATTCTCCTGGTTGTATAGCGCAGCCTGCATGGGATTTTTCCATTGAAGGCTTGGTTATCTTTTCATTTAACCTTTTATTATTTGATGACATCAAGTATTTGCGTAATTGCAGGATCTTCCCCTTTAAAATAACTGTTGGATGACAAGGCCACAGGTAGATGAGGTGCAATCCAGATGCGATGGTCTTCTGCACTAGAGGCTTGATGATACTGAGAAGAAACAATCCCCCAAACACCACTATAGGGTAGTTTAAACCACCCGGCTTCCCCAAGGTGATTTGGTCTGCTGCCACTTGGTTCACCAACAAAGATGGCATCTGTTAATCGATTAAGATCGGCTAGTAGCAAATGGGCTGCGGAAAACGTATGCCGGCCAGCCAAAACAAATAATTTGTTAGTTTGCTTTTGCTCAACAAAGTGAATTAAAGTCCGTGTCAGTGGCGGCAGAATTGAACCGTTTCCTCCACTATTATGGCGCAAGTCCAGCACCAGGTTATCTATTCCGCTGTTTGACGCAGCTTGACGAATTTCCTCGCTGAACTGGTCGATGGGCTTGGAATCAACATGAGCAACCGCATTGAGCTGCACATAAAAATAGTTATCCTGTTTGTTTTCAGAATACCAGTAGTTTTCATTCTTTCTCTTTAAATAATCAGGGTTACTGACTCCTTCCAGCTTTGGCAACGTAGGAAAGCCCATGAAGTTAAAAGGCTCACCGGACAAATTGATTTGCTCACGCTTTCCAGTAGCGTCCGCTAAAGTTAGTAAAACTTGCTTGGCATTCTTTACTATTCCAAGCCCCTCGAGCACTTCGGGTAAGGCCAGATAATAAGGACCTAACCAGTACCGTTGCATCTCATTGTCTCTGGCATTAACAATGCTTAGCATATCCATTACCTGTTCAATAGGAGTGCTTTCTATTGCGACAACCTTGCGGCCGATTAAATGCTTGAAGTCAGGTTTTGCTTCGACCACATAGATACCATCACTAAACCAATAGAATTGAACAGGCAGACGCGTAAAATCACCTTTTGACAAGTGCGTCGGGACAATAAAGTTATGGCCATTGCCAACGCTGGCAATCAGTTCCATAAATTTAAAGACGATATTCTGATCACTGGAACCGGGGATGCTTTGGGCTATTAATTTTGCTTTATGCTCTATCTCTTCCATCGAAGTTCGATGATTAATATCAACATGGAGCCGCTTCATCTCGTCAATCAGGAAGTTCAAGTCCGCAATCCATGCCTCATCCCGTGACATGCCAGGCGCAAGGTACTGCCCGGAAAGTTTTTGATATCTTATTTCACTATTAATATCGCTAAACTCCGCACTTCCAATCAGGGACTTTCTATCGTCCCACCTGAACTCAAGGGCTTTCTCAATCCATTTATATGCCTGTGACTTATTGCCTATGGTCGAATTGCATTGGGCAATTTTCATCATAATGTCGTTAGACGGTGAGGACGCCGAATTAATGCCCGTCATGATCGTACCAAGTTCCAGGGTCCTCTCTAGTGCAGGGATGGCTTTTTCACATTGCTCGGTTTGCGCGTAACCATGCCCCAGCATAAACCAGGTATCACCGTCATCTTGATACTGCTGAGTAAGGCTTTCAAGCAAAGGAATTGCTTTATTCCATTCCCCCTTTCTTGAGAAAACGATTGCCTCACTCCGTTGAGCCCAATATTCAGCACCTTTATCGGGAAAGTTTGTTGAAGGCATTCGACCGATCGCTTCATTGGTCATCAGGTTGGATTTGGAAGCAGCAGATCCGGCGGCACTAACAAAACACAGTGCAGTGGCAACTAATAATCTTTTCATGAAATCTCTAAGTTAATAAATGGGGTTCAGAACCCTTTAATTTTTAACATTAACATTTTCGCGACAGATATCAGGAATATATCCAAACACAGTGAGCCCAATTCTATGAGCTGATTGAGAACAAGCATAGGTACCATTTCCATGCAGCGCGAGAATGGCTTTCTCATATTTCTCTCAGCTGCTTAATGCCAGAGTTGCACTATGCATGGTTATTTGAAAGACTTGCTTGCGTGTTGCTGCAATTTCTCGACTAACAAAAATGTGATGCATGCCTGAAACGACTGACATTAAGGCCGTTGAAAAACGGCCTCCTTTTCTGGGGGCTTTATTCGTCATCGTTTTCCTGTGCGTAATGATGGTTACGCAGATTTTTATTTTCGAGCAGGAATGGGTCACGCAAATCTCGCTGCTTTTTGCTATTACCGTTGCAGCAATAGTAGCGCTTATGTCGGGCTTTACCTGGGAGGATGTCCAGCGAGGTATTTTGTACGGATGCGAAATCGCCATGCTGCCAATGCTCATACTGATGATGGTTGGCGTTCTGGTGGCTTGTTGGATTGCCTCTGGAACAATTCCCACGCTAGTGTATTACGGTCTGCAATTGATTTCGCCACAATATTTTTTATTCACAGCCGGTCTGGTCTGCGCGATTGCCTCGTTGGTGACCGGCAGTTCCTGGACGACCGCTGCTACCTTTGGTGTTGCCTTCATGGGTATAGGTGCTGGCCTCGGGATTCCGCCGCCGATGACCGCCGGCGCAGTAATCTCCGGGGCTGTATTTGGCGACAAACTCTCGCCTCTATCCGATTCCACCAATCTGGCGGCAGGTGTTGGAGAAGCCAATCTGTTCGATCATATCCAGTCAATGCTGTATACCACCGGGCCGGCCATGATCATTACTCTGGCGATTTTCTTTGTGCTTGGCCTCAGTTACAGCGGCGCCGTAATTGACACCACACAGACGGATCTGCTGATGACCGGCATCCGGGATAATTTCCACGTCAGCCTGATTGCATTTGTGCCGCCGGTGGTGGTTTTTGTGCTTGCTATTAAGCGGGTCAGCGCGCTGGCGGTGATGATTATAGGCTGTCTGGTTGCGGCGTTTATGGCGGTTGCATTCCAGGGTGTAGCTGCAGGCGACATGATGAACTTTATGAACTACGGCTACCAATCAAAAACCGGGATAGAAGCCGTGGATAGCCTGCTGAGCAAGGGTGGTTTGCAGAGCATGATGTGGACGATTTCGCTTGGTTTTATCGGCCTGAGTTTTGGTGGATTGCTGGAAAAAACACGCATGCTCGAAGTTATATTAGAGCGCATGACCAAAATTGTGGGAACCTCATGTGGTCTGATCCCCACCCACGTTTTTGCAGCCATCGCCACCAATATATTCTCGGCCAGTCAGTATATAGCCATCATCATCCCGGGCCGAATGTTTGTTCCGGCCTACCGCAAGCTGAGAATTCTGCCTACCGTCTGTTCGCGCACATGTGAAGACTCAGCGACCGTAACCTCGCCACTGGTACCCTGGGGCCTTGGCGGTGCATTTTATACCGGCGCACTCGGCGTATCAGCCTGGGACTATATGGGCTGGACATTCCTGGCAATTCTTACTCCGATGATCGCAATTTTTTATTCCACAACAGACATGTTTATCTGGCGCGAGAGCGACCTGCATGAGAGCAAAGCCTACGATCAACCTGTGCAGGAACGCGCATAGCAAAACCGGCATAGAGATTGTTCATGTCTGACACATCCCCGTCCAATTTGTTTTACCAATCGCATCTGTCCCGGCCGATGCTGGACTATGCAGAGGGCATCTATCTCTATGACGTAAGCGGGAAACGTTACCTGGATGGTAGCAGCGGCGCGATGGTCAGCAATATCGGTCATTCCAACCGCTATGTGTTGGACGCCATGAAGGCGCAGATGGACAAGGCGACGTTTGGCTATCGGCTTCATTTTCAGAATGAACCGTCCGAACGCCTAGCCAGGCAGACTGCGCGCCTGATGCCCAATGGCCTGGACCGCGTATTTTTTGTTTCCGGCGGATCAGAAGCGGTTGAAAGCTCGATCAAACTTGCGCGCCAATATGCCCTGGTGAAAGGAAAAACCACGGCCTGGAAGGTGATATCGTGTTCTCCGTCTTACCATGGCTGCTCTCTGGGTGCATTGGCGCTCACTGGCTACCAGCCATTGGCTGATCCCTTTCTGCCGATGATGCGGGATATGCCGAAAATACCTGCACCGGCCTGCTATCTCGATCGAGACGACCTGGATGACACTGCACGCGGGCTGAAATATGCCGGGATGCTGCGTGAGGAAATTCTGCGTCAGAAACCGGAAACTGTTTTAGCCTTTATCATGTAACCGGGTGTCGGTGCGTCTACCGGCGCGCTGGTGGCTCCAGACAGCTATTACGCACGCATCAGGGAGATTTGCGATGAGTTCGACATCCTGCTCATTTTTGATGAGGTGATGACCGGTGCCGGTCGCACCGGCCGTTTCGTTGCTGCTGAGCACTGGAATAT